>JAQSWN010000233.1 GCA_029266615.1 Polyangiaceae bacterium | reverse complement strand
CGGTTTCGACCATGGCGCCCGGCCCCGGTAGCGAGAAGAGCTCTACCTCGTTACGTGCGGCCTGCGTCGGCCGGTTCACGAAGAAGTTGTTCCGGACGTTGCGCAACTTGGCGACATACTCCGAGATCTTGGTCGCGGTGCTGGGGCCGGTGGTGTTGTTGTCCGACGCACCGGTTGGGTTCGCGTTCAGGACGATGCCCGTCGAGCCGAGCAGGTCCAGATCGAAGTCGTAGATAGTATCGGCCCACGTCGACGGAGCGGGCGTCGTGAACTCGGCCGCCCGCATGGCGGACAAGTCGACGACGAAGCGCGCCTCGAGAGCACGTCGGGCGATGAGCGCGTATTTGCGCGCGCTTTCCAGTGCGTTTCGCGCCACCTCGACGTCCGCGCTGTGAAAGCGCTGCCACGTGCCGAACCGCGTTCGCAGCTGCGAGGTAGTCATCTGCTCGCGTAGCCGGAGCTCCCCAGTGTTGTGGCGCGTATCCTGCTCCGCCTTCAGCGCGGCGGTCGAGCTGCCCTGAATCTGCGCGTTCGCGTCGTCCGCGCGGGTCATGAGAGCGCGAACCCCGTCGGCGCGGTTGAGGACGGCAGTGATGACGCGCTGCTGCGCCTCCGTGACTTGCGCTTGCGCCCGGGCTGCGTTGCCGAGTGCGTCGACGTACGCCGCTACGGCGGCAGGCATTCCGTTCGTCGGAGGCTTATTGTCGGCGAGCGCGGTCTGCTCCGCCTCCGCGGTGTGCATCGCTTGGCGCGAGTCCTCGCAAAGCTGTTCTTGCGCGTCTAGCGGCCCGAAGCTGTAGCTCGTCCCTTGCGCGTCGCTGCAATGGTACTTGTTGAGGGAGTAGGTGCTCTCACCCGTCGCGCACGAGATGCTCTTACCGTGCATCATCGCTTCGTTCATCGCGGAGGAGCTGCACTCTCGCTCTTTCTTCTCGACGGCTTCGTCCAGCCGGACTTGCCCAGCGGCGACGGACGACTCGTAGGCTTTGGTAGCGGTCGAGAGGACGTGGGCCTCCGCTACGACCTGACCCAACCGCTGCGTGACCATTTGATTGGCGGTCGTGAGCGCCGTATTCGCCGCGCTCGCCGCGTTTTGCGCTTCCGTTATCTGCGACATGAGCACGGCGCCCGTCGTTGCTGCCTCGGCGAGTAGATTCTTCGCCTTGCGTACGCTGTTCCATTGCTCGTCGGCCGCCGCCTTGAGCGTGCTCGCCCCATAGGTGCTGCCGAAGTTCGGCAGGATTGCCGACGAGAGCTGCGTCGCGACGGGAGTCAGCAGAGTGGCGCTCGTGCGGAATAGGCTACCGACGACCGATACGGTACCGCTCGTATCCGACGACGACTGAGATGCGACCGAGAGCGCCGCGTAGAGGTCGACTTCTTGAGACGAGACTTCGCATTGTTCGGCGCCGCACAGGCTGACGTTCGCGTCCGCGGCCAAGGTATTGGCCTCGAGCTGAGCATTACTGGCCGCCTGGTCGTCGATCTCTTGGTCGAGGAGGGCTTCGACGGCGATACGCGTCTTGTTGGATGCGTCGGTGGCCGCGGCCTCGGCCAGGCTCAAGTAGTGGTCCATCGAGTAGGTCACGCCGGGGCTGCCGAGCAGAGTCGTGTCGACGATGGGCACATAACCGAGAGGGAGCCCGAAGCCGTCGAACGCGGGCTGGGCCCAGTTGTCGTTCTGGACGGCCCAGGCCTTCTCGGCGATGTCGCCGAGCGTGCCACCGTTCGCGATGTGATAGCTGCGCGTCGGCAGGAGCATTCCTTGTGACTCCAAGCCTTTGAGCTGCACCGTCGCCAAGTGATCGGTGGCTTTCGTGCAGGTGCCGTCCTTCGAGAGATAGAACGACCGCGGGCTGATGGTCGAATCGGTGAACAGGTAGCGCGTCTGCTGCACGTTCGGGTCCGTCACCGCGACCGGCACGACGCCTCGGCTGTATGGAAAGCAGCTGATTGGCGTGCCCTTGATCATCGTCTCTTCGGTATCCGGGGTGTAGACGAGCGACTGGGTCGAGCCTTTCGGCTGCGTCAGCGTCGCGCGCCAGTACCAGATGCCTTGCGCGCTCGCGGGGTTCCGCTGAACGACGACTCGGGTGCATGTGCCAGTTCCGCTGTTCGTCGTACACGTACCGGGAAGGGTGGCCGAGGTGGTGGTGACCTCCGGGTGAATCGAGATGCTCGTCGTGCCGATGGCGCCGTTGACCACCTCGATGGCCTTGGCCGGCAGCTTCAAGAACTCCGTGTTCGAAGGCGTGGGAGCTCGCTCGTTTTGCTCCTTCAAGGCGAGAATGCTGTCACGGGCGTAGACCAAAGCGCTCACGGCGCCCATCTGCCGATCATCGTTGCTTTGACCGAACTTTTGGTCGGCATCGGGGATGCCGGACGATGACTTAAAATTTCCGGGCTGGTACGAGCTGTCCAAAAATGGCGTCGCGCGTTCGCTCGCCTTGTACGGCACGAAGCTGAAGCTCGCGGGCAGGTGATAGTACATTCCGGTGAGCCCCGGCAGCGCGGCCGCGGTGCGCTCGTAGGTACCGGTGCGGTTGAACCAAGGCCAGTATTCGTCGGGGAAGATCAATGCCGGATCGCCCACGAAGTGCAGCGCGCTTTTGGCCCCGGGCTTGACCCAGCAGGCGGGCAGGTTTTGGTTGCACGTGGCGACGTTGCGAGGCATGGCTTGGCCAAGCATTCGAACCAAAGAACGTGCGTGATCGAGCGAAACCTTGTGCCGCTGCCAAAGCAAGCTGGAAGTAAAGTTGGCGAGTGTCGGAACGTCGGCACTGGTCCGCGCCGTGACGCAAGCACGTGAAGCCGGATTCGACCTCACAGCTTGGATACATTCCGGGTGCCGCAAGGAGGCTTCGACACCGCGATAGAGCGTCTCTAGCGAAGACTCCACGTCCAGCGTTCCGAAATCTATCTTCTCGTAGAAACTTCCCCCCGCAACGAGCGTCTCTTTCGGGCTGATGGCAAGAGTGAGGGCGTCGGCCGCTCGTGCGAGCGACAGCAATGTCTTCACCTCCGGTACGCGTGCGTCTTCGGCGACGTAGGGCAGGCGCGTTGCCTCGAGAGCGTCCGCCGCGCGCGTATCGCCTGCGAACTTTTGCCAGAGCACGCCGTTGGCCTGCTTGGAAAGCGGATCACCGCCGTAAAGCAAGCTGAGCACCCGATGACGCCACGAGCCGAGGCGCCAGTCTGCATCCGGCGCGGTCGCGGCGGTGCCAGCGGAGGGGATGGCGAGGCGCGCCGCCCCACTACGCATGAACACGGCCGCCAACTCACGCGCCGCGCTCGCATGCAGGCTTACGGCGGCCGCAAAGTCTCCGCCGTAGATGGCTTGCCTGTCGACCGGCTGTTCCGCGAAAAGATTCAGCAAGTTTGTGCTGTTGGCAGCGGCCGGCCTCATTTGCGCCAAGCGCGAGTACTCGAGCATCGCTACCTGCGCCCGCTGGCGAATGACCTCCAGCATTTCGCGTTGGTCTGCAGGCGTTAGCAGCAAGATGGGCGCGGTGCTCAGGAACTCCTGGAGGTTTTGCGCCATGCATAGGTTGTTCTCCGCCGTGAACATCGGAATGTGCGCGACGCGCCGCTGGGCGTCAGCCGTCGACACCACCTGGGTGTTGGGCATCAACCAGTAAGCGCTGTCATCGTGCGGCGGGAACACAACCGCTTGGTTTGCCAACGTGGACGAGTTCATGTTCAACGTCGACGTCTTGCGCATGGTGTACCAACGCTTTTCCGCCTGCACATTGGCACCCCCGATGACCTCCACCATCTTGCTCGCGAGGTAGTTGAGGTACGTGTCGGAGGTGATGAGGGTCTGCGGTCGATATGCGTACCAACTGCTGTTGAAACACATCGACATGGCGTCAGCCGCCAACAGATCCGTCAGCGAGCCGTTCCACATCACGGTCGGCTTCCCGTTCGTGAGCACGGGTACGCCGTTCGACTGCTTCTTCGGATAAGGCACGATGCCTTTGCTCGCGACGAGCTCAGACGTCGTCTCTCCGACTTGTTCGGTGACGGTGGGCTCTGCGGGCGTGCCCCCGCAGCCGCTTAACAGCGCCGCCAACGAGGCGCCGAAAACCCCAGAAAAAACAGTGAAATTCCGCAATCTCCTGAACATTCCTCCGCCTTTCGTCCACGACCAACGCGCGCGCCACCACCATCACGGAACTGCGCGTTGCCTGACCCTCGAGCAAAAGCGCCACAGCGAACGCCATGGCGCTTTGACCCATCATCCACCGCCGCGATACCACCCGGCGAGCCTCGTCTTCGCCACCTATACGGCGCGGCCCCTGGAACCGTCAACACAAATGCACTCCAGTCGTTCGAACCTCTGGAGTTGTTACAACCGTGCGGCTTGCGATGCTTCAGCGCCGACGACGCTTCGCTTCGTGTCCAACATCTGACGCGCGCTTGCCGAGCTTCGTCACCCACAAGTTGCGCGCCGCACACTCACGTCTCAGCTCCGATCGCCTGTCGCGTCCGACGTCGACGAGCTTCGTGCAAATGTTGACACGCATCTCGTTCCCCGTTTCGTGACCACCAAGCTGCTCTCGCTGCGCGATGGTCAGCATTTACTTTCGTCGTCGAAGCGTTTTGGCTCAACGTGCTCGAAGCCGAGCGGTTGCCGTGGTCTTTCGACAGCTATCTCCCAGACCGCTGCGTCGCCGCCGATCTCACGTTGATGCACTCAACGTCTCTATCGCGGCGGCCGGCGAGCACCGAGGCGCTGGGGGGTTTGTCGCCGAGCGGGACCTCTTTTTACGTTGGCGGCGGGAGCACCTTGCACCTGCTCGCGCTGTGGCGGGCGCACGGCTTGGATCGCTTGCTGCGAGGAGCTTGGGAGCGTGGCGCGGTGCTGTGCGGGGTGAGCGCCGGGATGAACTGTTGGTTCGAGGCGTCGAACACGGACTCGTTCGGCCCGCTCTCGCTCTTGAAAGACGGCTTGGGGCTTTTGCCTGGAGCCGCGTGCCCGCACTACGACGGTGAGGCGAAGCGCCGCGCGAGCTTTCACGAAAGTATCAAGGAAGGCGCGGCGCTTGCCGGCTTCGCCGCGGACGACGGCGCGGCCTTCGTGTTCGAAGGCACGACGCTCGTGGAGAGCGTGAGCTCGCGCCCGCAGGCGCGCACCTACACTGTCGCTGCGAAGGGCGGCGAGGTGGTGGAAGAAGCCTTGCCGACGCGCTACCTCGGCGCGTAACGTGGGTTCCGAGCCGGGGCGCGCTCGCCCCGAGGAGGGACCACATGCATCGCGTTTTTCGACGTGGCTTGGGCTTGGCATTCGCCCTGTCGTGGCCGATCGGGTCGGCGCTCGCGGATCCGCCGTTCATCCCGTGGTCGGCGATTTTGCCGGGTCTGACCACGACGTACGAGCCTACCAGCGCGAACGTGTGCCAATCCGGCCAGCTCGCGTGCGTGGACGCGGTGATCGCGGAGATGACGACGCGCTTCAACGCGCTGGAGTCGACGTGCCATCACGCGGCGCTCTTCGCGCTCACCTATTTGCGCACCACCGAGGAGTACAAGGCCGCGGTAGTGGAGCCCGGGTTCTTCAGCGACCCCGCGTTCATCAACCATCAGGACGCGAACTTCGCGAAGCAGTACTTCGACGCTTGGGACGCGTACCACGGCGGCAACCCGGCGGCCGCGCCGCGCGCCTGGCAGATCGCCTTCCGCGCCTCCCAAACCAAGCAGGTGAACGGCACCGGCAGCATCTTGCTCGGCATGAGCGCGCACGTGAACCGCGACTTGCCGTTCGTGCTCGAGGCGATCGGACTAGTGAAACCGGATGGTACGTCGCGCAAGCCGGACCACGACCAGGTGAACGTCTTCTTGAACCGCGTGGTGGAGCCGCTCTTCGACGAAGCGGCGGCGCGTTACGACCCGATCGTGGATGACACGCAGTTCGAGGGCTCACCGCTGGACGAAGCGGCGCTGCTCCAGCTGCTCGTGCTGTGGCGCGAGCTGGCGTGGCGCAACGCCGAGGCGCTGGTCAGCGCGCCCACGCCGCAAGCGCGTGCGCTGGTGGCGGCGCAAATCGAGCAAACGGCCGCCATCGAGGCGAATCTGATCGTCGTCGCCACGTCTTACTCTCCGCTCAGCCTGCAACAGGCACTCGCGGAGCTCACCGGGCTCCCCGTGGACCCCGCTCGATTCCTCCAGGCGCTCGCCGATCGCAATTCGAACCTGCTGAGCGGCGTTTTGGGCACCTTGCTGACTCCGGGCGCCACCCTGCGAGACCGTTACTGCGCCTCCCACGGCTGAGTCGTGTTATGAGGCTCGCCGAGAGGAGAGCTTCGCATGGCTTTTTCACGCGCTCTGGGCGTCATCAGTATCATTTCGGTCTCTTGGTTCGCCGCGGTCGGCTGCGGCGACGACGACAGCAACACGCAACAACCCGGGGCGGGCGGTGAAGGCGGCGAAGCGGGCGAAGGCGCCGGCGGGACGAGCCTCGGCGGCACCACGAGTGGCGGCGCCGGCAACGGTGGAACGAGCAGCGCCGGAGAATCCGGCAACGGAACCGGTGGCACCGCGGGCGACGCGGGCGCGGGCGTCGGCGGTCAGCCAGTGGTCGGTGGCGCGGGTGGTGAGCCGCCCGTGACGCCGGTTGGCGGCGCCGCGGGTGAGGGTGGCGCCGGCGGAGCGGGCGGCCAAGGGCCCATCGCGGAGGCAAGCAAGCAGTGCGGCAATGAATGCGAGTCGGACGACGACTGCTTCATCAACGCAAACACGTTGTCCTCGTGCGACCTCGTCGCCAAGCGCTGCTACGATCCGTCGGTCGTGGTCTGTACAACGAGTGCGGACTGCATTCCGCCATCGAACTTTTGGGAGGAGTGCGCCACCACCGCGGAATGCGACGACGCCGCTCTCGTCTGCGTTACCTGGCAGGGCGCGGGCTACTGCGCGACCCGCAACGTGGACGGCTGTGAATTCCCAGCGAGTGAGCTGGCGCTGCCAGAGTTCGGTGTCCCCGATGCACCCGTGAACGTCTGCGTTGGGCTTTACGGCTGTCGCGACGGGAAGTGCGAGCCGGGCTGCGAGCAGTTTGGTGGTTGTGACGGCGACCTCACTTGCGGCGAGGTGTCACACTTGTGCGAGTGCGCTTCGGCAGCTCAGTGTCCGGAGAGTGGTGTCTGCGGCGCCGACAAGTTGTGTGCTCAGTGTGCCGATTCGACGGATTGCCCCGGCGGCATCACGGGCCTGGACGCGTGCGTGGAAGGCAAGTGCGGCTGCTCGGCGGCGAGCGCGTGCCCGGACTTGACCGAAAGTGCGACGCCGGTCTGCGAATAGCGGTTTTTTTCGGCCAGGGGCGGCGCTAGCGCGGGGGGCGCCGTCCCGTGGTATCTCTTGAGGCCCCCCATGATCCAGCAAGGCGACCTACTTGCGGGTAAGTACCGCGTCGAGCAAGTGCTCGGCGCGGGCGGCATGGGTTACGTCGTTGCCGCGCTCCACGAGCAGCTGGGCCAGCGCGTGGCCGTCAAGCTCCTCGTGCCGGAGCTGTGCGAAAACGAAGACTCGGTGACGCGCTTCTTGCGCGAGGCGCGCGCGGCGGTGAGGATCCAGAGCGAGCACGTCGCGCGCGTGTTGGACGTGGGTGAGCTCACGAACGGCTCGCCGTACATGGTGATGGAGTTCTTGTCCGGCCGAGACTTGGCGGACGAGCTCGACCTCCCCGGGCAGCAGCTCGATGTGCCGACCGCCATCGACTACGTGCTGCAGGCGTCGGAAGCGGTGGCGGAGGCTCACTCGATGGGCCTGATCCATCGCGACCTCAAACCGGCCAATCTGTTTCTGACGCATCGGCCCGATGGGAGCCCGTTGGTCAAGGTCCTGGATTTCGGCATCAGCAAAGCCATCAATGTGGACGACAGCGCGCTCGAGCCCGCGCCGAGTCTGACGGCGACGCACTCCTTGCTTGGTTCGCCCGCGTACATGTCGCCAGAGCAGATCCGGCGGCCCAAATCGGTGGATACGCGGACCGACATCTGGTCGCTGGGCTCGATTTTGTGGGAGCTGCTGACGCGGGATCCGCCGTTCAATGCAGATTCTCCGCTCGCGCTCCTGGCGGCGGTCGTCTCGGATCCGCTGCCGGACATTCGGGAAAAACGTCCGGACGTGTCGCCGGAGCTCGCGGCCGTGATCAACAAATGCCTGGAGAAGAATCCCGACAACCGTTACCAAACCGTGGCGGAGCTGGCGGACGCGCTGTTGCCGTTCGCGCCGCGGTCGCAGAACTCGGTATCTCGCATTTCCGGCATCTTGCGCTCCGTGTCGCTTCGGCCCGTATCGGCAGACAAGTCGCCGTCTTCGGAGCGCACGCTGCAGAGCCCGGGCACCGGGAACCCCATCACCGGCAATCCCGTTTCCGGCGACCAGCCGACAGAGATTGACCGCGTGCGCGTCGTCACGCCCGCTCCTGCCGCGCGCAGCGAGAAGAGCACGCGCACCGACTGGGAGGCGACGCCGTCGTTGGTGCGTCGTTCGCGCCGCCGCGTGGTCATCGTGACCGCGGTCGCGGTGAGCGCGGCGTTGGCAGGGTTGGTCGCCTGGCAGACCCGCCCTCGAGTCAGCTTCGAGCCGGCGCCGGACGCCTCCGTTCCGAAGCCCACCGGCGCTACCGCCGCGGTCGAAGAACCCACGCCGAGCGCGTTGGCTTCTGTCGCCGCGCCTGCGTCGGTGGCGCCGCCGGCACCCTCCGCGGTCGGGCCCGTCCCTTCGGTCGCGGCTCCGGCGGCTCAGGGTCATGGTCCGACGAAGGTTTTCACGAAGCCGAAGGTCGTCGCCGCGCCCTCGGTCGTGGCCCCGCCGCCATCCGCGCTTGTGAAGCCGAAAGCCGCGGACCCGTTAGACGGACGTCGCTGAGCGCCGCTTTCGGAGGGCCAGCAGCGCGAAGGGCGCCAGCCACGCCCACCACAGGAGACGACCGCGAGGAGCCCCCGAATGGCTGCAGCTCGAGCTCGACCTCTGCGGCTCGCTCGGCACCTCGGCAGGAGCACCACCGGGAGGGGGCTCGTTACCGCTCTGCCCGCCGGCTCCGGCCGCCTCGCTCCCGGCTCCTCCGAAGGACGCCATCTCCGGCTCTTCGAGCAGCGGCGTCGCTCCTGCGGCTTCGAACGCGTCGCGCACCAGGAGCTCGAAGGGTGGTAGGTGCACGAGCTGGTGCGCCACGCGCGGCGACGTGCAATCGCTAGCGGTCTGTAGAGAGTAGACACCCAAGATGGCACCCGTGCTCTGAGCCAGCAAAGGACCGCCGCTGTCGCCGATGCAGCCGGCGGGACCCTCCAGCACTAGCGAGCGTGGAGGTACGGTGGTGACGCCGTCCTCGACGGAGTCTGGCCCCACGCCGCGGATTTCGAGGTCGCGCTTCTGTTCCCGATTCTGGGTTCGGTAATCGATGCCGCGCTCGCCCGCTCCGAGGCCGTAGCCCACCAAGACTCCCAGCTCTCCCACGCGCGCCGGTCGCCCGACTCGTATTGGCGCGACCGGCAGGTTTAGCGCGGTGTCTAAAACCACGAAAGCGATGTCGTTCTGGCAGATGTTCGTGGAACGAGCGGAGATAAGCTCCCGCGCTCGCGCGAGCGGCTCGTCGCGTGGCGTTGCGGCGCTGTACAGCTCGATGCGCTCGGGGGGTAACCCGAGGCCGAGCTGCCCGCCGCCTTCGACGTTGTCGGTCAGCTCTCCGCGCGCGTTGCACGAGAACGGGCCGTTGCTGAGATAAGACACGCAGTGCTGCGCCGTGAGCACGAGGTTCGGTGCCACGAGGGTTGCCGTGCACACGAACTCCGTGTTGTCGGACAACAAACCGCGGAGGAGCAGCACTCCGTCCTGGTCCGAGCCGGACACCTCTCCCTCCACGATCCGTTCCTGCCATGAGGGCAAGGCTGGCTCCGCCGAGCAGCCGAGCAGCCCCGCGAAAAGGGCCAACGCGCCTAGGTTTTGCCCCCGCCGCATCGGCTAAAATCCCGGAACGCAGCCGAGCTCACCGACGAGCGTGTCTTGGGTGTCGTCGTACCGAAGCTGATCCAGCTGGGGGGTGACGTTGTTACCGGAGCGACGAAAGCAGAACACGCTGCCCGTGATGGAGCGTACGCCCGTGACGGGGTCGAAGCCCGGCGGACCGAGCGTGCTTTGTACCTGGATGGAAGCGCCCGTCTTGCCGAGCACCGCAAACGCCTCGTTCGCGTCGGTCGGACCTACGTCGAAGCTTTGCCCCGAGGCGAGCCGCCGCATGCCCTCCGCGATGCCGGTGCCGGTGAGACCATTCGGCTCTTGCGCCGCGACCATGGCGTAGGCCAGGTAGTAAACGGCGTCGTAGTAATTGGCGGTGTCGCTGATGGCGTCCTCGCCGAACGCAGACGCGAGGCGGACCGCGTACGTGTTCTGCAGCGAGCTGTCCTCCGCGCTCGCGATCGAGATGCCTACGTAGCGGCGTTGGTCCTCTTCGTCCTCGTGACCGTCCAGCCATTCTTCGATTCGGTCTTCGATCGGCGCGAGATTGCCCGCATTGTAGGGTGAGAGGATGTAGAGCGGACGAGGCGGATCGAGGACCTCGAAGTAGGAGACCCAGTCCGCTTCCAGC
>JAQSWN010000423.1 GCA_029266615.1 Polyangiaceae bacterium | reverse complement strand
GATACTCGTCCAAAAGCTCCGAACCATTGAGCGACGCCATGCGTCGCTTAGATCACATGACCATTTCCGTGTCGATCGCGATGTGTAGGATCTTGAGGCCGATGCGACTAACCGGCTGCGAGGCGCATTGCTCTCGAGATCGTTGGCAAAATTTAGTGAGTTCTGCGACTGCGTACCGAGTCTAGAGAGGTGCCTTTTTTTCGAGCGAACGCTTTCGCGCGAGCGCGTAGCGAGCGAGGTAGTGCGAGCGAGGTAGTGCGAGCGAGATGCGCGCGAGCGAGGCAGCGCGTTCGCTCTGTAGGCCTAGCCGCCATGGCGCTCTCGGGAGGCCTCGCCGCCGTAGCCCTCTGTGGGCCTAGCCGCCCATAGCGCTTAGCATTTGGTCGGAGGCTTCCTTCAGCTTCGGCCACATCGCGCGAAGCACCGCCTCGGAATAGCCCGCGTATTGTGCGGCGCCGTCTTGGGCAAGCAACGCGATGAAGCCCTCGTTTACCAGCGGCTCCACACGCATCTGGTAGTCGATGAGGTTCGCCAAGCGCACCAGGGCGACCCCCAGCCCGACCTCGCCCCCGCGCTCGTAGGCGCGCCCCGGCTGATGATGCCAAGCCACGACCTCTGCCACCGTCGTCGGCAGCTTCCACGCGTCGAGCACGTGGCCCCCGAGCACGGCATGATCGTAACCGAGCAGAGCTCGTTCGTGCACGAACGCTTCGTCCGGCTGAGTGAGCGCCCTCGGGTCCAGGGTCTGATAGTCGAGGCTGCTCACCTGAATCAGCAGGAGCTTGCCGAGGTCGTGGAGCAAGCCGCACAAGAACGGATTGTCGGCGGTGCGCTGATGCCACTCGGCCGCGAGCACGCGCGTGATGGCACCGACGCGCGAGCAGTGATCGCGCAGCGGCAGCCCGACCCCTTTCGCGTCTTTGAACAAGCCCATCGCCGCGACGCACGTGACGATCTCCAGCACGTGACGAGACCCCAGGCGCTGCACCGCTTCTTCGACCGAAGTGAGCGGTTGACGGGGGCGGTACGCCGCCGAGTTGGCGATGCGCAGCACGCCCGCGGTGATGGCCAGATCCTGCTCCAGTGCCTCGCGCACTTTGCGGAGCGGGGTATCGGGGTCGTTCAAAAGCGCGATGGCTCGCTGTGCGACGACCGGAAAGGGCTTGAGCCCCATGGCGCTCGCCAACGCCGCCGCGAGGGAGCGTGACGCCTCCAGCGCCGTCCGCGCCGGATCTTCGTCCCCGAACCACAGCTGCTCACGTACGGCGTCCGAGAGTCGTAGCTGCACGGCAGGCAGAGTCGGGGGACGCGCGGGATGGTCCGGTCGTGTCACTGCCATGGGTGACGATACGGTCGCTTTGCCCGTAAAGATTAGAAGCGACTCGACCGGAGGCGCGCATCTCCTCGTGATTGCTCGTTTTTCTGGGAAGGATGCCGCCGACCGAACGAAAAGAGGCGCGCCCTTTGAACGCCCGGAGCCCCACCGGGCACACCTCCACGGACACGAATCCGGGCTCCCATTTCCTGCCGCGCGCCGCGGTGGGCTGGGCGTCCCTTTGCTTGGCGCGTGCGCGCGCGAGGGAGAACCGCATGAAACGGTCGATGAAGGGTTGTGCGCTCGTGGGTCTGCTGGTGGGCCTCGTTGGCTGCGAGATCGATAGCTACGACGACTGCGATAGCGATGATGAGTGGTGCGAGTGCGACGACGGTGGATTTGGTCAGGGCGCGTCGTCGAGCGGCGGCACCCACCACGCCGGGTCTCCAGCCGAAGGTGGAACCACGAGCACCGGTGGAACCACGAGCACCGGTGGAACCACGAGCACCGGTGGAACCACGACTACCGGTGGAAGCACGGGCACGGCCGGTAGCGGCGGGAGCGCGGGCGCGCCCGTGGAGCCCCCGACGGCCTGCGAGGACGAGAGAGATTGCGAGCCAGGCTTCAACTGCGACGCCGAGACGAAGCAATGCCTACCGAGTGAGCAGGAGACCTGCGGCGAGCTGACGACGGAAGTAGCATGCGCTAACCGCCGTGACTGCGCGCCGATCTACGGCGGCATCGACTGCAGCTGCGGCGCCGACTGTGAATGCGAAGGTGGCGAGGCCGGCTGCGTCTGCCAGAGCTTCGATTTCGTGCTCTGCCGAGCCGCCGAGTAACGCCGACGTCTGCGCTCGCCCGCTCCTGCCTCGGCCAGGGGCGGGCGGGCCCGCGTTCGGCGCCTCTGCCCGACAAACGACGAAAGCGCAGCCGAACCTCGTTCGACTGCGCCCTCGACTCCGTGACTTCGGCTATCAGCCCGCGGCGGCCTTGACGGCTGCCTTCTTGGCCGGCTTCTTCTCGGACTTCTCGCCGGAGGCTTTCGCCTTCTTGACCGGCTTGTGCGGCTCGCCCGCCTCCACCACGAACTCGACCAACGCCATCGGGGCGTTGTCGCCACGACGGTGACCGAGCTTGATGATGCGGGTGTAGCCACCGGGTCGGCCCTTGAAGCGGCGAGCCAGGTCGACGAACACCTTCTCCACGAGGTCGATCTTCACGTCCTCGCCCGACTGCTTCACCACCGCGAAGCGGCGGAGGAAGCGGCCCATGTGAGCCTGAGCCGCGTGGCGCTTGGCCTTGTCGGCCGGGCTCAGCTTGTCTTGGGGGGTGAACGCGACGTCGCCCAAGCGAACGGCGTGAGTGATGAGCCGCTCAGCCACGCGCTTCAGCTCTTTGGCCTTGGCGTCGGTGGTCTCGATGCGCTCGTGCGCCACCAGGTTGGCGGTGAGCGCGCGAAACATCGCCTTGCGGTGGCTGGTGTTGCGGCTGAACTGCCGCCCGGCGTTACGGTGCCTCATCGTACGGTTCCTTCAGTCTCAGCCCTGCGCCTGCTGAGCTTTCCAACGCTCGAGCATGCCGGGCCAGTTGTCGAACTTCATGCCGAGACACAAGCCCATCGTTGACAGGATCTCTTTGATTTCTTTGATCGACTTGCGACCAAAGTTCTTGGTCTTGAGCATGTC
>JAQSWN010000232.1 GCA_029266615.1 Polyangiaceae bacterium | reverse complement strand
GCCCGCGTCTCTCGAGCCGCGAAGTCGGATCCAAGAAGCAGTAGGGGTAGGAGTAGGGCACCTGACGTCGCGGGCGGCCGCGCGCCCCCCGCAATGCTCCGCTTTCCCCGCCCTTCCGACCTTCTGATCTTCCTGTAAGAAATCTCGTTCCGACCAGAGCCCATGGGCGCGGGGTGGATGACCGTCGGGTCATCTGGTGTGAGCGGGACGAGCCTGGCACCTTGAATGCTCGAAGGTCGCCATGAACGCCCAGGTACTGATCGACTCGATAGTGCGGCAAGTGACGGTCCTGATCGCGCAGCTTGCGACCTCAGGTGGTATTCGGGCGCCTCTGTCGCACGTCGCCAACCAGGTATTCCTGGACTTGGCGAGGGAGCTGGAAGAGCAGGGGCTGAGCCGCAAGGTGAGCGCGGACATGTTCGGCATGGCGCTGCGCGCCTACATCCGAAAGGTGCGCCGCCTGAGCGAAGCGGAAACGGAGAAGGGGCGCACACTTTGGCAAGCGCTGCTGGACTTCGTGCGCGCAGAAGGGCTCGTCACACGCGAGCGCGTGCTTTCTCGGTTCGCGGCCGACGGTGAGCTGCAAGTCACCGCGCTGCTGCACGACTTGACCGAGAGCGGCTTGGTGTTCGGCTCTGGCTCCGGCAAGCGCACCGTGTACCGCGTCGCCAGCGACGACGAGCTCGACCGCGTGGCGCAGCTCTCGGATTCGCTCGGCGGCGAAGAGCTCGCGTGGGTGCTGGTGTACCGGGAGGGACCGCTGGCGACGGACCGCTTGGCGGAGCTGCTACGGCGCTCACCGGAAGCGACGGCGCAGCTCGTGGAGCGACTCGTCGCGAATGGCCGCGTACAACGTAACGCGGACCAGACGCTGAGCGCGCGCGACTTCGTGCTGCCGCTCGGCGCTTCTGCCGGCTGGGAAGCGGCCGTGTTCGATCACGTGCAGGCGGTGGTCCAAACCGTCTGTCAACGGCTGCAGCAAGCAGGCGCGGATGGTCCGGCGTTGCCTGTAGGCGGGAGCACCTACAGCTTCGACGTGTGGTCGGGCCACCCGCTGGAGGCGGAGACCAAAGGTCAGCTGGCAGAGCTGCGCGAAAAGCTGGGCGAGCTGCGAAAGCGCGTGGACGATCACAACCGCGCTCATGGTCTACGGCCCGCTTACGAGCAGGTCGTCACGTATGTGGGGCAATGCATTTTGCAGCGTAACAGCGAGGGAGCAGAAGATGACGAGGTCGTACATGAATCAGCGAACTGACAGGGGTATCAAGCGTTCCAAGTGGGGCTACGCGCTGGCGCTACTCTGGCTCGCGGCATGCGGGGGCGTCGTCGGCAAGCCCAACGTCGGCGGGGAGTCGCACTTCTTGCGGCACTGCGGCGACGGCTGCGGGCCGGGGCTAGAGTGCGTCGCGGACGTGTGCACCCGCGGGTGCCGAGTGGCAGGCGGCAACTGTTCGGACTTGGCCGCGACGGCGACGTGCACCAACGCCAGCCTCGAGCCCGGCGCGCTCGCCGTCTGCGACGTCGCTTGTCAAGGCTCCGCGGATTGTCGCGCGCTGGGCGCCGACTTCCAGTGCGACGCGGGCTTCTGTCGCGGTCCTGCGCCGACTGCTCCGGGCCAAGGCGGCAGTGCGAGCGTTGCCGGCAGCTCAGGCGTCAGCGGAGGCGGGGCCGTCGGCGGATCGAGCGGCGCCGGTGGCACTGGTACCGCCGACGTTTGCGAGCTGCCGTTCGTGCAGGGTCCGTGCGACGCGGCCTTTCCCGTATTCGCCTTCGAAGGGGGCGAGTGCGTCCCCAAGATCTACGGGGGATGCCAAGGTAATGGCAACCGCTTCGACACGCTGGAGCAGTGCCAAAAGCGGTGCGGTGGCGTAGAGGTGCCGGCGACCCGTTGTTTGGTCCCGTTCGATAGCGGGCCCTGCGACGCGGCGTTCCAGGTGTTCGCCTTTCAGGAGGGCGAATGCCGGCCCGCCCAGTACGGCGGGTGCGAAGGAAACGCCAATCGCTTCAACACGCTCGAGCAATGCCTGAGCTCGTGCGAAGGGCGCCCCTCGGTGGCGCCGTGTCCGGAAGGTCGCGTCGAGCAGGAGATTTGTCTCGAGTGCGGCCCCGCAGGCGGTTGCAGCCTCGCCGCCACCGCGTGCGCGACCCCGTGCGACGACCCGCTGGACAGCACGTGCGCCCCGGGCCTGACGTGCGTCAGTGGCTTCTGCCAAGCCGGCGGTTGCCTCTAAGGCAACTGACGCCGTTCCGCTAGATGGCGCGTCTTCGCGCCACCTTTGACCTGGCTTCAGCTTCGGCTGGGGCCAGGTTAAGTAGTTTTTATGGTTTGCGCGACGTACACGGTAGTTGCCACACCGCGCGCGAGTTGCATGCTCCTAGTCGTTGCTCGAGACCCAAGCTCGAGCCGGGAGCCGTGAATGAGCACAGGGTTATCGGGGGAGCAGTCGCTCGACGCGAGCGGGTTCGAAGAAGCCACGTTGGTCACGGGCACGGTGCCGAGACCAGCGGCGGCCGCTCCCCCGCTCGCACGGCCACGAGTCGCCGTCGCGGCGCGTGACCACGCCATCGACTGGCTGCGCGGGCTGGTGATGGTGCTCATGGTACTCGACCACGCGCGCGATTTTTGGTTCGGCCTCCGCGAGAAGCCGCTGGACCTAGCGACGACGACCGTCCCGTTATTCGCGACGCGCTGGGTAACCCACTTTTGCGCGCCCACCTTCGTGCTCCTCGCCGGCGTGTCGGCGTACCTTTACGGAAGGAAACACGGCTCCGCGGCGCGCACTCGGTTTCTACTCACGCGAGGCCTGCTCTTGGTCGTGCTGGAGCTCACGGTCATCCGCATGCTGTGGATTCCGGATCCGTTTTATCGCTTCACCTTGCTCCAAGTGATCTGGGTACTCGGGTGGTCCATGGTCGTGCTCGCCGCCCTGAGTCGCGCGCCAAGCACTGTCATCGTCGTGTTCGGCGCGGTGCTGGTGCTGGGCCACAACGCGCTGGACAGCGTGAAGGCCGAGAGCTTTGGCGCCTGGGCGCCGCTGTGGAACCTCCTCCACGAGCGCGGCACGCTCACGCTCGCACCGGGGCGCGTCGTCGCCGTCTCCTACCCGCTCGTCCCCTGGGTCGGCGTCATGGCGCTCGGTTACGGGCTAGGGCCGCTCTTCGAAATGGAGAGCTCGCGACGCCGGGCGTGGCTCGTGCGTCTAGGCGTCGCCGCGGTCGCCGCCTTCGTGCTGCTCCGCGCACTCAACGTTTACGGGGATCCCAAGCCCTGGTCGATGCAGAGCACCCCGCTCTTCACTGCGCTCTCGTTCATCAATTGCGAGAAGTACCCACCATCTCTAGCCTTCCTGTTGATGACGCTCGGCCCGGCGCTGCTGCTGCTCGCGTACGTGCCCGAGCGGCTGCGGGCCTCGCGCTTCCTGCTCGTCTTCGGGCAGGTACCGCTGCTCTTCTATGCGCTGCACCTCTTGCTGCTTCGCTACAGCGCGGTTCCCGTTGCGTGGATGCGGCACGGGGCCAGCGCCTTTCGGCCCCCGCCGAGCGGCACCGCGGGTAGCCCAGAGTTACCGCTCGTGTACGCCTTCGTCGCGTGGGTCGTGGCCTTGATGGTCTTGTATCCGCTGTGTCGGCGCTACGCGCGCCTCAAAGCCGCGAAGAAGTCCCCCTGGCTCAGCTACCTCTGAGGCCATTTCTGCGAGCTGCACGCCTTTGGCGCCGGCATGGGTAGGGCCGGCGCCATCCACGTTCGCTGAGAGCTTCAGAGCCGCGCGATGGTTTGGTCGTGCACGAGATCCACCACGTACTTCACCGCGTCCGGGTTCGTCTCCGGCAAGATGCCGTGGCCGAGGTTGAAGATGTGGCCGCGGTGACCACCGCGGTGCAGCACGTCCTTCACGCGCGCGGCGAGGAGCTCGCGGGGCGCGTCGAGCAGCAAGTTGTCCAAGTTGCCTTGCACGGCGACGTCGGGCCCGAGCAGATTGCGAGCCCAATCCAGCGGCGTTTTCCCATCCACCCCCATCACGGTGCCGCCGGCTTGCTTCTGCAGCTCGAGCAGCATCGCCGTGCCGGTGCCGAAGTGGATGACGGGCACGCCCGTTTGCTCCACCGAAGCGAGGATGTGCTTCACGTGCGGCTGAATGAACTCCACGTAGTCGGTCGGTGAGAGCGCGCCGATCCACGAGTCGAAGAGCTGCACCGCTTGCGCGCCGGCTTCGATTTGCGCGTGCAGATAGCGGCGCGTCATTTCCGCGAGCTTGCTCATCAGCTCGTGCCAAACTTGCGGCTCGCGGTACATGAGCCGCTTGGTGATGGCGTAGTCTTTGGTCTTGCCGCCGCCTTCGATGAGGTAACTGGCCAAGGTGAAGGGTGCGCCCGCGAAGCCGATGAGCGGAGTCTTACCGTCCAGCTCCTTGCGGATCATCTTCACGGCCTCGAGCACGTAGCCGAGGCCTTCTTCCGGAGCGAACAAGCGCAGCTTGTCCACGCCGGCTTTGTCTCGGACCGGCGAGTGAATAACGGGCCCTTCACCGGCCGCGAACTCGAAGGGCGCGCCGAGGGGCTCCAAAATGAGCAGGATGTCCGCGAAGAGGATCGCCGCGTCCACGCCGAGGGCTCGGATGGGCTGGAGCGTCACCTCGGTCGCAAGCTCCGGGGTTTTGCACAGCTCTATCAGCGTGTGCTTCTTTCGGAGGGCTCGGTACTCCTCCATGTAGCGCCCCGCTTGGCGCATGAACCACACCGGAGTCGCGTCGACAGGCTCGCGCCGGCACGCGCGCAAAAAACGATCCCACATGGGGCGGGAGCCTACCTCAGTTCTTCTGCGCGAAGGTATCCAGCGGAGTGGCTTGGGTGCCGGCGTGCGGAGCCATTTCTCCCGCCATCGACTTTTGCTGCATCTCGTACTTGGACGGGCACTTCGCGATGATGTTGTTGGAGACGAAGGTCTTGCCGTCGTCCGAAAGGCGGCCTTCGGCTTGCACCTCCACGTCCATCCCCGGCATGTCCTTGAAGGTGTCCGGCACCACGCACGCGGGGTGATGTACTTCCAGCACGGTGCCGTTCTCGCTCAGCTTGAAGCGATATTCACAGGGGTCGTCCCGACGAGCGAGAGTGCCTTTGACGAGCATGCCCTTCGCGCGGATCGAGCGATCCTTGTAGCGAGCCGGCTCTTTCATGAGCTGGTCCACACCCACCGAGTAAACGGCTGCGTCCTTACCGCTCGAGAACACGACGACGAGCGCCCCCGCGACGATGACCAGCAGACCGACGAGCAAGCCGATGTTGCGCTTGGGCTTCGGCGGTGGCGCGTCCTCCCGCGGAGCTTGGGCGACCGCCGGTACGGCCGCCGCCTCGGCTTCGGCTTCTTGAAGGGCGCGCTCTAGCTCTTTGTCGACGCTCATGGGGGGCTCTGCCTCGCGAGGAGTAAGGGTAGCACTACAACGAAAAAAGCCTTCAGGCTCGCGACCCGACGGATTTCTTGCGACGGCGCAGCCAGGCGCCGAGCGCCGCGAAGCCGCCTGCAAGCGCCGCCAGCGAAAAAAGCGCGCTCGCGCCGACTAGCGCGCTCGTGAACGCGCCGCCCAAAAGGGCTAAAATCCAAATTTCTCCGGCTGCTACGAGCCCCGCATAGAACGCGTGCCGCCGCCGCGTCCGTGGGCCGAATCGCGCCACCAAGTAACCGGCCGCCAAGGAGGCCAACGCGAACGTGGCCGCAACGAGCGCCGCCGCGACGCTCGCTCCCACCGCGGCCGAGGCGGACATTTTCCGTGCCACTGCCAAAGAAACGGCCACCGACGGGGTCCAGATCGTGACCAGCAGCCCCGAGCCCACGAGCACCCACTGCCAGGGCGGGCGCGCCGCGGCTTCCGCGTCCTCGCCGGCCGGCTCTTGAATCACGGGCAATCTGCGCGTCGCCATCGAAAAGCACGCAACTATGGCACGCGCTCGGCCGAGCGGGGGTAGTGACGAGACGCATAGAACCACACCGTTGGTGTACGGCTGCACTAGCGCTCGTGATCTGGACCTCCACTGTCACCGCGCACGCGGACGCGGGAACGTCGCCGAACATTCCCGGGCCTCAGCAAGAAAGCCCCGCCGAGCTCCCTCTTCCTTATGAAGCCTGGCAAGGCGTCGGCTTCGCACCGCCGAAGCCGGCGCCGGCGATGGACCTGCCCCCCCCACTCGCGCGCCCCCGCGCCCTGCCCCGAAGGCCGCTCGAGCTCACCGCCGCGCTCTCCACGTTCCTGCCCAGCTGCGGCTCCGGCAGCGTGGACGATCGCGCCTGCTTGACGATCACGCCCGGCTCCGGCGTCGACACCGCTCTCCTCTATAGAGTGACCCCCTACTTCGCGTTCGGGGCGGAGGCCGCGCTCAGCGGCTTCGGAGCGCGCGGGCGCGGACTGGTCTCGAGCGCTGGCGGTGGCGCGCGGTTCGTCGGGGTCGCTGGGCGCGTCTATTTCGCGGACTCGGGCACCTGGGATCCCTACGTCGCCCTCACGCTCGGGGTTGGTTCCCTGACGCTCGAGGGCCGTACGCCGGCCGATGCCAGTGTGTCCACGACGGGCTTCGGCGCACGCGTCGCGGGCGGGGTGGACTACGTGCTGGGCTCGCACGTCCGGCTCGGCCCCGCCGTGAGCTTCAGCCGATGGATCGCGTGGAGCGAGCAGCAATGCCAAGACTCCATTTGCGGCCCCGCGCCCGCCATTTACGGCCGCGTGCTCGGCTTCGCCACGCTGGGCGTCCGCCTGACCGCGAGCTTCGGCGACGTTTTGTGATGTACTGCGCCGGTCCATGCCCCGTGAGCTGAGCCCCTTCGAGCTAGACCGCGAGCTCGCCAAAGTCGCGCCGCGCGCCCGCGCCGCCTACCGCGCGCTCCGCAGCGGCCGGGAAGTGAGGCTCACCATTCCGGAAGTGCTGCGCGATCCAGAAACGATCGAGCGCGTCGCCACGGACAAGAGCGACCCCATCGCTGCGCCCCTGCTTCGCTGGCTCTATTGGCTCGAGCTGTCGCATCGCGCGCTGCCGCTCGCCGGCGCGCGCGTGCGCCAGTACCGCGCCGAGCGCCACGCTCTCGACAAGCCGCTCTCTGGCTACTTCACGTGGCGTGAGCTGCTCGGCCACGCTTTGCGCGACGGCGCGCGGCGCCCTGCACTCCTGGACGTCATGCTGGATCGAGGGGGCGCGCTGCGCGACGCCGGCGCGCGCTTCTACGAGCTCCGCGCGGAGCTGCCGACCTTCGCGGGGCGTAGCCGGTCCGACTTGGAGCAGCCCGGCGGCTCTGTCGTGGTCGAAGCGGCACGGGCGCTGCTGACGAGCTCCGCGGATGCGCAGCAGAGCTTGGAGCTGAGGAGCCTTTCGGACGTGCTGACCCAAGGCTTGGCAACGGACGCGAACGACGGCTGGCCACGGCAGCTTTCGCTGCGCACGTTGAATGAGCTCATGGGTAGTCGCGATTGGCTCTCCGGTCTGCGGCTGGACGCGGCCGGCCTCCCGGCGCCGCTCTCTGCCGCCAGCTTCGCTCGCGGTATGCTCACCCTCGGCGCCGCGTGGGCCGAGTCGCTCGCGCCCGCTTCGCAGCCGTTCAGCCTCTCGCGCGACCCGTTTGGCCTCGTCCGCGCGCAATACGGCGCCCTCTTCGCGAGCCTGACGACCTCACCCCCGTTCTTGCGGCGCCAGCTCGGCCTCGGCAAAGAGCGCGTCGTCAGGCACGCACGGGCGCTTTCCCGCAGCGCGCTCCTGTTCGTCCGACAGCTCGCGCTCCGCGCCCTGCTGGACGAGCCAGCGTTGTCCGGCCCCGGCACGCTAACGGAAGCCTTCTCGGAGCTCGGCACGCGAACATTCGGCTTCGAGCCGCCGCCGCGCGGCGCGGGTCTCCTGTTTCGACCGCGCCTGGGCGACGCGCAGCGCTTCGCGGGCGTGCTGCTCGCCGCCGAGCAAACCGAGCGCCTCGTGCAAGAGCACGACGAAGACTGGTTTCGCAATCCGCGCGCCATCGAGCAACTCCGGGCAGAGACGCGGGTGCCTCCGGCGATCACGACCGACAAGGAGACGCTCGAGCGCGGCGCGCGCGCGCTCACGACGCGCCTGTCGGAGCTCATCTAGGGACCTCCGATTAGAGCTTACGCGCGGCGCGCAGCAATGTTTTCTCGTCGTGCAGCCAATTGACGGCACTCGCGGCGGCGGGCGTTGCGAGCCAGTCTTCGTAGTTGCTCTCGAGCGTGTCGACCGTGAAGCGGCGTTCGACCGCGCGGTTGTTTTCGCGCGCCTTCTGTAAGACGACCCCGTCTTGCAGGGTGAACCCGCCGAATGCCATGAGGGGCTTGCCTTCGCGCCACGGCAACGTAGAGGCTTGCACGACGTACCTTCCTGAAGCGTCGCGGCGTGCGTAGGAGGCGTCGAAGCCGAAGATGGCGTCGAGGAGCTTCGGCTCCTTGGTGGCGCGCTCGACGAGGTCCGTGACGCGTTCACAAGGTGGCAAGGCTTCGGCGCGGCCGCGCACGAGGATGGCGTGCTCACCGGCGATGACGAGGCCGCCGCCGCGGTGCAGCAGCTTGCCCTTGTCGTCGCGCTCTTCCAAGAGGCTGAGACCGATGAGCGGGCCGTCGCCGCCCGGCTGCAGACGCCAATCCTCCACGTAGGCGCCGCTCGGCGCGAACTCGATGAGGCAATCTCCGACGCGGCGCAGTTGACCGGGCTCGGGCCACTTGGCGTGGAGTTGGAACGCGTTCCAGTCCAGCCAATTCATGGTGCCGGAGAGCTCCGCGCCCGCGCCTTCGAAGCGCGTCGGAGACATGCCGCCTTCCGCTTCCGCGAGCCGCACGAGGTCCGCCAGCGGCAAGTCGGACAGCGCTTCGCGCGAAGGCACCTTCGGGTGATCCACTGCGAGTCGTAAGTCGCCGGTGAGGCCGCGCGACTGCAGCCACAGGACGAGGGTCGTGTCGTCCGAGTCGCCGTTGAAGAAGGTGATGGAGCGACGGCGAAAGCAGCCGAGCGTCCACACCGGAACGCCCCGGCTCGGCTGGTTCGTGCCTTGAAGTGAGCACAGCTCGAGCAGCTCCATCAGCTCGCTCCTTCGTGGATGCGTTTGCCTTCTTGACCGAAGGACGAGAGCGGCCGCGCGCCACCCGGCAGCGTCACTTCGCCGCGCGCCAGCCGCTCCTTGAAGTAGGTGAAGCTTTGCACGGTCTGTGCGTACAGGTGCTCGCCGGCTTTGACGGGCGGATAGCGCGACGGGCGCTCCTCGTTGACGAACTGCGGTAGTGGCATCACCTCCACGTCGTAGTCGCAGGCGAAGAAGAGCGGAAAGCTGTAGCGCTCTTCCTGGACTTTGCGCACGCGGTGGGAGGTCGCGGTCAGCAGGCCGTTGGTCCACATCTCCAGCGTGTCGCCAATGTTCACCACGAAGGCGCCCGCGCGCGGCGGCGCGTCGATCCACTCACCCGCGCCGTTCATCACTTCGAGGCCGGGCGTCGTGGGCAGGAGAATGGTGAAGCATTCGTAGTCGGTGTGCGCGCCGATGCCGACCGTCACTTCAGCGCCAGGGTTCGGTGGGTAGTGCAGCATGCGCAGCTGGCTCGGTGGGGCGGTGACGAAGTGGTCGAAGAACGTCTCTGGCAAGTCGAGCCCGAGCGCGAAGCCTTGCAAGAGCTTACGGCCCAACGCGAAGACGGCCGCATAGTACGCAGCCACTGCCTCGCGAAAGCCGGGCAGGTCCGGCCACACGTTGGCCCCAGAAAAAGGGTGGGCCCGAAGGGGAACGGTACCGGCGGGCGCCTCGAAGCACAGATCGAACGCTTCTTTTTGGTCGCGCGCGCCGCCGTAGAACACTTCCTCGCCTGGCGGCACGTAGCCGCGGTGATTGGGCGATTTGCCGATGTAGTGCTCGAGCTTCTGCTCGCTCGTTTGGTGGAAGAAGGTGGCGGCTTGCGCCAAGAGCGCGTCCACCTGCTCGGTCGTGACGCGGTGACCGGTGAGGTAAAAGAAGCCCGCCTCTCGGCATGCACTGACCAGGACCCGGGCCGCAACCCGGCGTGCGTCTAACTCGTCGGAGTAGAGCCCGGAGACGTCTACTTCGGGCAGGGACTGGAATGCAGCGTGCGTGGAACGCGACATATCGCCGAGGAGCTTGCCCCGACCGACGTGTCGTCAACGTTTCGCCGCTCAGCGCGACCTGGATGCGCTCGGCGCTACCATGTCTCGCTGGGAGACGGTGTCAGGCCGGACGAGTCCACGTGGTACGTGAAGGTGAGGACCACGGCCGTGACCTTGTCTGCACCGGAGAGCACGCGACGCGCGCCCAGGTCCGCGCTGAACACCTTGTCGATGTAGCCGAAGCCCAAGCTGCCGGAGTGACTCTGCACGCCGTCATCGTAGCGGTAGCCACCGCGAAGCACCGCGTGATCGCCAAGCAGCAGCTCCGCGCCGGCCATGCCGCGCATCTTGGCTTTGTCGTAGGTGGCAAGGTCGCTGACCAAGTCGACCTCGATACCGAACTTGTCGAACGCGTAACCGATGCCGCCGCCGAGCGTGAGCGGCTGGTAACCGGTGTTGGAGCCGTTCAAGTTGTTCCCGACGACCGCCAGCGACAGGCCGCCGCCGGGGCGCAACGTGAGGCCCAAGTCGAAC
>JAQSWN010000231.1:989-11615 GCA_029266615.1 Polyangiaceae bacterium | reverse complement strand
GCACGACCCGCCACCCTCGAGAGCAGCCTTGTCCCAAGACTTGCCGCCGTCTGGCGTCACCATCAACGACGTACCGCACCAAAGCCAAAGCCCGTCCTTTACGATGATGAGCCCGCCGCCCTCCACCCACTCTTCGGGCGCCTTCAGCGTGGTCCAGGTGTTTCCGCCGTCCTTCGTCTCGCCAATGCAATTAGGAGCGTACGGCTCTGCGCAAGCTCCGTGCGTCGATACGACCAGGTGTTGACGGTTGGTCGGGTCCAACGACACGTTGTTCACGAACCGGTACGCAGCCACCCTCGCGTACTCGGTATTCAAGAGCACGTCTTTCCAGCTCGTGCCGCCGTCCGTCGTCTTCCACAAGCCCTGGGCCCCGTAACCGGAGGTCGCATACAGCGTGCCCGCGACTTCTGGGTCTGCTTGCATGCTCCATTGATTGCCGTCGCCGACTCCTCCGACGGTCGTGCCGTTGCCAATGCCGCCGGGGCCCGTGTTGATTTGGGTCCAAGTCGAGCCGCAGTTGTCCGAACGCCAGATCTCGCGATTTTCCGCGGACGTTCCGAGCCAGAGTCTTCCTGGCTCGAGCGGGTCGGAGATGATGCCCGAGGCGACGGTTCCGTTTACCGCGGGCCGGGTAGACATGCCCTTCGGCGTCACGTTCTCCCAAACCCCAGCCGCCGGCAGCTGGTCGCACGAGCCCACGGGGGGCAGTACGTATGCGCCAGCCGCACCCTGATCTCCCGCGCTCGCACCGCCTCCGCTCGTGCCACCCCCGCTCGTGCCACCCGATGCCGAGCCGCCGCTCACATTCGTACTACCGGAGGTCCCCGTCGGCGGGGTGCCAGCTTGGCCCGCCGACGCAGCGGCCATTTTACCATCCGGGATGGAGTCCTGACCGCAAGCGCTGACCAGGCCACTCGTCAGCGTAAGGATGGGAAACCAAAGTCGGCTCATCTTGTCAAAAGGAGAGCACCGTAGAGCGCCCGGGGGCAAGCGCTATGCAAACGACGTCAACCCGACATGATTGTTTCGCAATCGCGAAATTCCACGACACCGGAGCGCGGCCGTGTTCCAGAGCGGGAAACGGTTCGGCTTGCTCCATGCACTTCCGGCACTCTTGTCTGGAAATGTGCGAAGCTCGCCCCCCGACTTAGGGGCTGGAAGTGAAGAAGAGCCACGACAACAACTTCGACGTCATTCGGCTGCTGCTCGCCGCGCTAGTTCTGCTCTGTCACTCCGGGCGCGCGCTCAACCGTAGCTCGGTGAGTATCGACCCGTTGGACGGCGTCACCCTCGGTCAAGAGGACTTGGGGCACGTGGCCGTGTGCGGGTTCTTCGCGTTGAGTGGTTGCCTGGTTACCGCGAGTTGGCTCAACAGCGACAGCGCCTTGAGCTATTTCCGCAAGCGTATCCTGCGCATCTATCCAGGCTTCATCGTGGCTTGGCTCGTCTGTGCGTTCGTGGTGTTGCCGCTCAGCGGTATCGCGTGGTCGGAGTACGTGGCCATGATTCGCCCTGGGCTTTGGGCGGTTAAGTTGGCTCTGCTCCGCGGGTTCGGCGGCGTCACGGCGTTCCCCGACAATCCCCAGCAGGCGCTGAACACCTCGCTTTGGTCCATTCCCGTGGAGTTCGGTTGCTACATCCTGGTGGCGGTGTTGGGCTTCGCGAAGGTGTTGCGCTCGCGCCCGGCCGCGCTGGCCGTGACGGCGGTGGTCGGCGTCGTCGTTGCGGCGGTGCCGCTGCTGGATTTCGTACAGCCGGCGTCTGGCGTCTTGTCCCCGCTGCGTCGGCCGCTCGAGCTGCTGGCCAGCCACGTTACGCTGCCGCACTTCTACTTCCTGCTGGGAATGCTCGCGTACCTGTTTCGAAATGAGCTCCGTCTCTCGGCGCCCCTGGCGATCGGGGCGACGCTCATTTTGCTGGTCGCAGCTCGAGTGCCGCCGGTCTTGCACGTCGTCACGCCCTTCTGCTGGACGTACCTGCTGCTTTACCTGGCGTACTTGCCCAGGGTGCCCGTGCCGCTCATCGGTCCCAATCTCGACCTCTCCTACGGTCTGTATCTGTACGGCTGGCCAATTCAGCAGTTCTTGGTCATGTGGCTCGAGCCGAGCTTGAACATCTGGAGTCTGTTCGCTCTCACCGTGCCCCTCACCGCCGTCGCGGCCTACTTCAGTTGGACCTTCGTCGAGCGACCTGCTCAGCGCTTGAACCGGTACTTCGCGCGCACTCCCGCGCCCGCGTTGCTGGCGCAGCCGGAGGGGCAAGCCGTTTCCAATGTTTCAGGGTTGGCAAAAAGATGATTGAACGAGCGAGCTACAGCGAGCCGCAGCAAAGCCCCCCCTTGCCCAGCGAGCGGGGTGTCACGGCGCCCGCCGCCAAGCTGACATTTGCGGATGTCTCGAGAGGCCGCGACAACAACTGCGACTTCGTGCGTTTCATGCTGGCCGCCTTGGTGGTGCTGGCGCACGCGTTCCTCGCGCTGGACCGCGGCACCGTCGTTCAATACGACCTCCTCAACGGCGTCTCACGCCATCAAACTCAGCTCGGCCACCTCGCCGTTCACGGCTTCTTCACCATCAGCGGCGCTTTGATCCTCGCCAGCTGGGAGCGATCGCCCGGCCTCTACGACTTCATTCGCAATCGAGTGCTGCGCATCTACCCAGGCTTCATCGCCTGCTACCTGCTGTGCCTCTTCGTCGTAGCGCCGCTGAGCGGTTTGAGTTGGGAGGCGTATCTGGCCCAGCTGAACCTGCCGCTCGCGGCGATAAAGATGCTGCTGCTCCGGGGGTTCGGCGGCTTCGAAACCTTTCCAACCAACCCGCACCACATGCTCAATGGCTCGCTGTGGACGATTCCGTACGAGTTCGGCTGCTACCTACTGATCGCGGGGTTCGCGATCTTCGGCCGCTACCGCCGTCAGGCAATCCCCGTCGGCGCCGCCGTGGCCTACGTGCTGTACATGTTCCGTGGGCTCGCCGAAGGGCACACGTTCGAAGGGGTGCCGCAGCCGCTGCGCGCCGTGCTCCTCGCCTTGGCACACCTACAAGGGCCGCCAGAGGTTTGCCTGTTCCTGTTCGGCGCGGTCTTTCATCAACAGAAGCACCGCATTCCGTTCTCCGGCAAGCTTGCTCTGCTCGCGCTGGGGCTCACGGCGATCGCGTTCCGGGTGCCGCCGACGCTGCAATTCGTATTGCCGTTCACCCTGCCGTACCTCGTGTTCTTCGCCGTCTACCATCCCCAGTGGAAGCTGCATGGCTTCGGCAAGCACGCGGATCTTTCCTACGGAATCTACCTTTGGGGCTGGCCCGTCGAGCAAATGTTGACTCGCTTCTTCGAGCCCCAGCTGAACGGAGTCACCCTGTTCTTGCTGGCGCTTCCCCTGGCCGCCATCCTCGCCCTAGCGAGCTGGAAGCTGGTCGAAGCGCCATTCTTGCGCCTGAAGCGCCGGCGCTCCCCGGCCGCCGTGACGGTTAGTGCCGCGACCTGAATGCGAGCGGTGGCGAACGGCCGTCAGTTATGCAAATATCCCGGTGTTTTGCCGTCAGTGGAACCTATGTCCGACTCTGTCTCCGCTCGCCAAGCTGCTTCGACCTCATCCCCGCCTCGTTTCGACTTGCCGCGCTTGCAGCGCGAGTTCGCTGACGAAGGCTACCTCGTGCTGCGCGGCGTGATCTCCAAGCCGGCGCTCGCCAACGTGCAGGTGCGGCTGACGGAAGAGTTCGCAGGCTGGCAAAAGAGCAACGAAAGCTTCCAGGGCGGCGGTCTGCTGAGCGGTCACCTCAACTGCTACCCCGGTGAGGTCGCGCGCGGCGTCTTCACCGAGCTGCGCGACACGGGTGTGTTTCAGCTGGCGCAAACGCTGTTCCCTACCGACCCCAAGGCGACCCGGGTTGGCTGCAACTTCAACCTGCCGGGCAGCGTTGCGCAGCACTACCACATGGACGGCATCTTCCTGGAGAGCTTCCTGGTGGTGAACGTGGCGGTGGTCGACACCAAAATCGAGAACGGCGCCATCGACGTGGTGCCCAAGACGCACAAGCGATTCTTCCGCTATTGCGAGTTCGCCGCCCGCCGGGTCTACCGGGACGCGACGCGGCTGCCCATGTCGGCGGGGGACGTGCTGATCCGCACTTCTACGCTGTGGCACCGGGGCATGCCGAACCGCACCCAGACTGCTCGGCCCATGCTCGCCTTCACGCTCGGCGAAAAGGGCGTGAACACGGACGACCCCTTCGCGTTCAACGGCGGTCGTACCCAGTTTCAAACGAATTGGTTTACGACCAGCCGGATGGGGCGCCTGCGTGAGCGGACCACCGTGACCGCGCCCATCACGTACTCGGCTTACCGCTTCGCGCACTCCTTGTTCAGCAACAAGGGTTACGCTTCCTTCTGAGCGCCCGCGGAAGCGTCTACCCGTGCGCTCGCAGGCCGACGCACGGAGTCGACCTCCCACGCGCCCGACACCACTGCCAGCTTGCAGGCGACCGCGATCGCCGGGCCAACGAGGTAGACCCCCGTCCAGCTGCCGAGGCCCATGTCGCCGAAGCACTGCAGGTAGTAGACCAGGATGGCCCCGAAGCAGGCGAGTGCCGCCGCCTTCTGCGTGGGCTCTTTGCACTGGTGGTAGCTGCGGAGCGCTAGATAGATACCGCCCACCCAGAGGGAAGTGATGCCGAGGTAGCCGACGTAACCGCCGTAGCAGTAAAGCCCGAGAATACTGTTGTGCGGGATGTAGCGCTCGAGCTCATAGTCGACTACCGGCATCGGCCACATTTCCCAGAAGCCGTTGCCGTAACCCACGCCCGTGAGCGGGAAGTTGCGCAGCGTGAAGATCAGGTTGAAGTTCTCGAGGTCACGCCAAGCCGTCGATGTATCTGCGCTCGAGTCCACGGCTGAGCGCAGCACGTTGACCGGCTTGAAAATGCCGCCACTGGAGCCCCAGCCCACCGCGATGTAGCCGAGCACGAGTGGCGTGGACAAGAGCAGTAGGCGGTTCAGCTTGCGCTTGATGACGTTCGGCTCGCTGATCAAGTAGAGCGTGAAGAAGACGAGCACGATCTCGACCCACACCATGCGGCGGTGGTTGGCCAGCATGCCGCCCATCAAAATGGGGATGGCCCAAAGCGCGAGGCGGTTGGCCTTCTTCCCTGCGCGCTGGATCAGCAGCGAGACCACGATCACCGTGCCGACCGCGAACAGCATCGAGTCGTTGTGAGTGGTCGCGTAGGGCAAGGAGCTTTCCCCCGAGATTGGCTCGGTCGTGGCGGGAACCACCGCGCGCACGTACATGGCCTGCGCCGAGCGAATCAGCGCCGCGGCGAGCGCGACTTTGCCCACCGCTAGGTAGTCTTTGGCCCCCGTGAACGCGGCCTGGCACAGCAGGAACACCGTGGGCAGGTACATCACGCGATCCATCTGCCACATCGCGAAGTTCATCTGCCCGCCGCGCAACTTGCCCAGCACGAACGTGAACGCGATGGTCGCGTAAGTGACGTGAGCCAGCGTGACCATGAGCCGCGGCGTGCCGATGCGGTTGGGCGTGGCTCGGCGCTGCAAGTAGAAGGCGGCGATGGCAGCCATCAGCATCAAGTCCATGCCGCCGACGGGCCCGAAGCCGAGCGACATCTTGAAATGCGCGAGCATCAACCGGCCAACCGGCGCGAACGGCGACGCCCACTGTCCTGCCGCGGGCTGCTCGGACGGGTTCTCGAACACGAGCGCGAAGAACATGAGCGTCAGCATCGTGCTGCGCAGCGGCGCCCTAATGATGGCAAACCAGCCCAGGAGAATGCAGATCGGCCCGACGAGCCAGCCGATGATTCCGACGTCCAGCACGGAGGCCAGGCCGGCAAGCACCAGTAAAGCGATGAACGCAGTCTTGGCTTCGGCGGGGACGGTGGGCGTTGCCATCAGCCTAGGCCATGCGAAACCACACCTGCGTCAACAGGAAGACATAGGCGATTTCGAAGATCGCCATCTGGATGAGCACCTTCTTCAGCCCCTTCCTGCCGTTTTTGGCGCGAGCCGCGCGGGCGGGTACGACGACTGACGCGATAATCACCGAGAGTAAGATTAGCTTCTTCAAGATCGGCGCCAGCGTTCTGGTGACACTGCAAACGGGCTGAATGATAGAGCCAGGCCTCCTACCCGGCAAGCCGGCCTTCGAAATCTCGGCAAGCTGCCCCTCGGATCTAGCCGCCATCCGAGGGTATGGTCCCGGCTCGAATGAGCCAGGCATCGGTCGCAAAGACCGCGCATTCCCATTTCAGCATTCCTTCACTCGATGGCATTCGAGCCGTCTCGTTCATGCTGGTGTTCTTGGCTCACGCGGGCACGCCGTTCATTCCCGGCGGCTTCGGCGTCACGGTGTTCTTCTTCTTGAGTGGCTACTTGATCACCACCCTGCTGCGGCGCGAGGCCGAGAGCACCGGGCGGGTGAACCTCAAGTTGTTCTACCTGCGCCGCACACTGCGCATCTTCCCGCCGTTTTATCTGGTGCTGTCGCTAGCGCTCGTCCTCACGCTGCTCGGCGCGCTGCCAGGGCCGTTCGTTCCCAAGACGCTGGTGGCCCAAGCGCTGCACTACTCCAATTTTTACGTGATACGGGAGGGCTGGCACGGGCTGCTCGCCGGCACCGGCGTGTACTGGTCGTTGGCAGTAGAAGAGCACTTCTACCTGCTGTTCCCGGCGCTCTACTTGTTCATGATCCGCCGCTCGATGAGCGGGCGCATGCAGCATGCCTTGCTGCTAGCCTGCTGCGCGCTGATTCTGGGTTGGCGCTGTTGGCTCGTATTCGGTCAAGGCCACATCGGTGATCGCACGTACATCGGCAGTGACACCCGCTTCGACTCCATGTTGTTCGGCTGTGCCCTCGCGGTGTGGCGAAACCCGGCCCTAGATTTCGAGGCGACCGAGGGTCCGAGTCGCTTCGAGCTCCTGGCGACGGTCGTCGGCTTGGGCCTGCTCGTCGCGTCGTTCACCCTGCGCGATCCGGCGTTTCGCGAGACCGTCCGCTACACCCTGCAGGGGCTCGGGCTGTACCCGCTCTTCTTCGTCACTATTCGTCATCCGCGCTGGTCGGTGGCCAGGTTCTTGAACCTGCGTTTCGTGCGCTTCATCGGCACCCTCAGCTACTCGCTCTACCTACTTCACCAGGTCATGCTGTACGCGGTGTTCGGGCTCCCGCTCTGGCTCCCCCTCCGGGTGGGCTTGGCGCTCGGGCTGTCACTGCTGCTCTCGATCGCCATCTGGCGCTACGTCGAGAAGCCCTTGGGGAAGCTCAGGTCCCGCTTGAGCGCGAGCGCGCCTCGCCCCGCGCCCGGAGGTGCCGCATGAAGCTGGGGTCCAGTCTCGCCAGCGCCGTCGACGACGCGGCCGCCGTCCTACGCGCGCGCTACTACCTCCGCGCCGCGCAGGCGCTCGGCCCTCGCGTCCGAGTGTGGGGCGCGCCTTTCGTCACGAACAACGGCAAGCTGCTGATCGGGGACCGAGTCCGCTTGTCCTCCATCATATCGACTCTCGAGCTCAGCGTCGGCCGCGGGGGCACACTACAGATCGGCGACCGCGTGCTGATCAATCACGGCTCCTCGCTCGGCGCGACGAAGCTCGTGCGCATCGGGGAGCGCTGCAACATCGGCCCGCAGTCAATCTTGATTGACAATTCTTTTCACGAGCTCGATCCGGAGCGACGGAACGAGTCACCCGAGTCGGCGCCGGTCATCCTCGAAGACAACGTTTGGCTCGCGGCGCGCGTCATCGTCTTGCCGGGGGTAACGATCGGGACGAACAGCGTCATTGGCGCGGGCAGTGTGGTGACCAAAGACATACCGGCCAACGTGCTGGCAGCCGGTATCCCGGCGAAGGTCATCCGGCCGTTGCGCTAGAGTGACGAACACACGGACGCGCCGGCCGTAGATCGCCGCTGAAACGGGTTGAGATTGCGGCTGCGACCGATTTGCGGCTACAAGCGGGCCTTGTCATGCGCTGCCTGATCCTGGCCGCTGGTCGCTTCGACGAAACACTGCGAAGCAACATCTCGAACGACCAAGAGCCGCGTTTGGACGTGTTCGAGCTGCAGCGGGAGCTGAACGCAACCGTGCTCGACTTCAAGGACGCCGATGCGTCACGCCACCCGGCAGTCCGGCTGGCGGCCCGCGCGGGCGGCCCGAGCGCCGGCGTCGCGATGCTGGGTTTCTTGAAGCGCAGGGACTACGACTGCTTCTTCACGACGGGTGAGGACATCGGCTTGCCGCTGGCGGCGCTGCTCCGCGCGACCCCCGGCAAGTGGTCTCACACCATGATCGCGCACACGCTCTTTCCCGCCAAGAAGCGCGCGTTCTTCAAGATTGGCGTCGCGCGTGAGCTGGATCGCGTCCTCGTGTACTCGACCTCGGAAGAGCGCCTCGCCGTCGACGAGCTGGGCCTACCCGCCAGTAAGGTGCAGCGCATCTACTACCACGCCGATCAGCAGTTCTTTCGTCCCCACGCCGCTCCTCCCCAGCCAGACTTGCTGTGCGCGGCGGGCCAGCTGCTTCGGGACTACGAGTGCCTGGTCGAAGCCGTCCGCGACTTGAAAGTCCGCGTGGAGATAGCGGCGGGCAGCCCCTGGATCGAGCGCAAGCTCGAGCCCCAGTCTCCGCTACCGCCCAACGTATCCTGGGGCAAGCTCAACCGGTTCGAGCTCCGCGCCCTGTACGCGCGCTCCGCGCTCGCCGTCGTTCCGATCAAACAGAACCACTACCAGACGGGCATCGCGACCATCTTGGAAATGATGGCGATGGGCAAATGCGTGATCGCCACCAAGACGCACGGCCAAACGGACACCATCGTGGACGGGGTTACTGGCGTCTACGTGCCCCCTGGTGACTCGCAAGCGCTGGGGCGTGCCATCACCCAGTTGCTACAAGATCCGTCCAAGGCCGCGGAGCTGGGAGCCGCGGCCCGGCGCTTCATCGAGGAAAACGCCGGCCTAGACTTGTTCGTGCGGAAAGTAACCGACGCCGTCAAGGCCGGTCACGCCGCACGCTTCTCGAGCTGAGCGCGATGTCGCCGCTGCTCGCCCCCATATTCGCACAGCTCGTCGGCTTGCAACTCGGGGCTCGCACCGAAGGTCGCTATGTCGATCTGCGGGGCACGCAACTCTACGAGGCCTCCGCGCAACCGTCGGTGGGCCTGAACGTGGTAGAACGCCGAACTCAGTTTCGGGTCGCGTACCGCCCCGCGCTCGTGCTCTCGCCGATCGACTCTTCGCCGCGACGCCTCTATGCGTTCCACCAGTTTGCAACGACGCTGAGCTATGTGCTGCCGCGGACGACGCTCACTCTAGACAGCGCCTTCGGGATCGGATCGTTGAACCTGAGGTCGGTTGGCGTGCAGGGTCTGCGTCCCGCGGCTGCCGACGGCGCCCTCAACGGTGGGGCGCCCATCAACGCTCCACCTACCGGCGGCGTGCCCACAAGCGGTGTGCCTATCGGCGGTATGCCTACGACAGGTGGTGCACCCACCGGCGGTACGCCCACTACGCCCGGCGGACCGCTCACCGAAGAGCCGCTCAATCAACGGGTGCGCTTCTACACGTCGACCACGACGCTGAATCTGTCACAGCGGCTCACCAAGGAAGCGGTGGTCTCGGTCATAGCCGGCTCGACCACGACGAGCGGGAGGGACGACGCTTCGCGCCGGTTTTACCCGCAGCTGCACGCCTGGTCATTGGGCGGAAGCGCAAGTCACACCTATACGCTCTCGAGGCGAGACCGCTTCATCGGCGCAGCGTCCGTGATAAAAACCTGGTCGTCGAGCGACAACGAAGCTGCCGTGCTCAACTCGACGCTGACGTGGGGACACCGGTTCAGCCCCCGAACCGTCGGCGCGCTCGGCGCGGGCTTCAACGTGACCCGCTTCACTCTGTCCACTGGCTTGGCCGGCTTGAGCGTGTTCCCGACTTTCAACGTCGGCGTCACTCACGATGTGCCCGTTGGTCGGGGGGGGCTCGCGTTCTCGGTCGCGGCCTACTCGAGCCCGGCCCTGGATCCGCTGCGGGCGCTGGTCGATCCCCGACTCGGCACGACGGCGAGCATCAGCTACACGCGGAAGAAACTGTTCATCACGACGACCGGCACGACCGCGTTCTCGGTGGCGCCGGCGGGCAACAACTCGGGGGCGCTCAACTTCGCGCAAGCCGAAGCCCGCACTGGCTACCAACTCGGCGACTTGACGGCTGTCGACGCGGGGGCGCGTCTCATCCGCCAGACCTACGGCGGGCGAGACGTGATTCCCACCAGTTGGGCCGCATTCGTCGGCCTCACGGTGGGCTACGAAGCGATCTTGGCCGGCAGCCGCTGAACACCTGACAACGCGGTTTCCCAGTCGCGAGCGCTGAGCTTGTGAGCTACTCTTCGCGGCATGCAGCGCGGGTCGCCGGAACTTCCCATGCCGAATCCCGTGGATAGCGCGGCTCCGCGTGACCGCTCGCACAAGCCGCGCAAGCGTGTTCGTCAAGCGGCAAAGCTCGTCGGTATCGCGGGGTTGGTCGGCAGCGTGGCGTTGGGCGTATCGGGGTTGATCGCGAAGCGTCGGTGCGACAGCGCCCGCGCCCAGATCGCCGCAACCGCGACGTTCTTCGATCGAGAC
>JAQSWN010000231.1:0-964 GCA_029266615.1 Polyangiaceae bacterium | reverse complement strand
CAAAGGTCCTCGGTATCGTGGGGTTGGTCGGCAGCGTGGCGTTGGGCGTATCGGGCTTGATCGCGAAGCGTCGGTGCGACAGCGCCCGCGCCCAGATCGCCGCAACTGCGACGTTCTTCGATAGAGACGGGCAGAAGATCCGCTACGACCTCCAGGGGGAGGGCAACCCTGGCCCCACCATCGTCCTACTGAGCGGCTTCGTGGGCTCGCTCGAACAGTGGCACGAGGTGCAGCCCGCGCTCACCGGCGTCGCGCCCGTGCTCACCTACGATCGCGGCGGGTACGGCCTGAGCGATGCGCCTGCGGGCGCCGATGCGGTCGCGCAAGCGGACGAGCTGGCGGACTTGGCGGGGGCCAAATCGGTCAAGCTCCCCCTCGTCGTGGTCGGGTTCTCGTCGTCGGCATTCATCGCGCGCGCGTTCGCGCAACGTCACGCCACGCTGCTCGGCGGTCTCGTGTTTCTGGACGCGACGGACCCTGAACACGTCCTGGCTGGCTCTCGCGAAGACAGCTACCGGCGCCACGTGATCTACGAACGCGTCCCGTTCATTACCCTCGCCAAGCGATTGGTCGGATTTCAATCAGGGGTGGGGGAACGCGGAGCGGTAGCGACTCCAGCTGAGCTGCGCGCCGCCCAACTGCTGAACTTTCCATCACACTGGTGGGCAGGCTTCCGGGAAGGCGCGGCGATTCAGGAGTCTGCCCGTCAGGCCCACGTCGACTGGCAGAAACTGCACGTTCCCGTCACCGTCGTCAGCCTTGCCGATCCGGCTGGCTCTGAAGTATCTCGACGGGCGTACCGGCTTCATGCGCGCTTGGCGGAAGAGTCAGGCGGCGAGTTCGTCCACCCGAGCGGGTTCGGACACAGCGCGGTTCATCACGACGACGCTTTCGTTCCCCACATCGTGAGCGCGGTCACGGGGGTAGTTCAGCGCGCGCGCTCGAGCCCCGGTTCCAAAATCGC
>JAQSWN010000422.1 GCA_029266615.1 Polyangiaceae bacterium | reverse complement strand
GTCGTCAGCACCGTCGCGCCGGCCGCGCGCAGCCATGCGACCACCGCCTTGCCGATGCCCTTCGTTCCGCCCGTCACGAGCGCGCGCTTACCGTGTAACTCTTTCATCACATCTTCTCCTTCCGTAGCGTGCAAGGCTGGCTATCGCGGCTCACGACCCGATCTCCAACGCCGCGATGCGATCGTCTTTGACGCGGAACGCAAAGGTGAGCGTGATGGGACTGCCGGGAAATGGGCCGGTCACTTTCGCGCGAACGTCGTGCACATGGTCCTTCGTATTCACCTCTAGCGGCTCGGCGACGGCCTGATACTTCGCTGTCACATCGCGCCACCACGCGTCGATGGCCGCATGCCCAATATGCCGATGTCCCTCGTCCGCGACGGTGGCATCGGGCGCGAAGGCGTGAAGCGGCGTGGCGCCTCGTGCGTCGAAGTAGGCTCGAATCGATGAGTGCAGTTTCATGACTCAAGACGTAAGCCCCCTTGATTGACCGCACAATACGGACAAACTAGGATGCACCATCCCGATTTTCCGGATTATCCATGTACCGCCCTGGACTCAACGATCTCGACGCCGTCCTCGCCGTGGCGCGCAGGAGCTCCTTTCGCGGCGCTGCCCTCGATCTCGAGATGTCGACGACGGCGCTCAGCAGCGCGGTCGCGAAGCTCGAAGCTCATCTGGGCGTGCGCCTCTTCCACCGCACGACGCGCAGCGTCTCGCTGACGGACGCCGGCAGAGCGTTCGTCGCACAGGTGGCGCCAGGACTCGAGGACATCCGTGGCGCGATGGACGCGGCTCGCTCCCAGCAGTCAAAGCCGTCCGGCATGCTGCGCATCAACACCTTTGCGACCGCGGCGCGCGAGCTCCTCGCGCCACTGGTGCTGGAGTACCTCCGCCGCTACCCGGACGTGCATGTCGACGTCGTGACCGAAGGGCGACTCGTCGACATCGTCGCCGACGGGTTCGACTTCGGCGTGCGCCTGGCGGACCTCGTGCCCACCGACATGATCGCGATTCCGCTTGGAAAGCCCCAACGCCATGCCGTCGTCGCTTCGCCCGCGTACTTGAAGAAGCACGGTCGGCCGCGCGTCCCGCTGGACCTCCTCCGTCATCGGTGTGTTCGGGTCCGCCTGCCCAACGGCAGCCTCTTCCGGTGGGAGCTCCGCAAGCGGGGGCAGACCGCCCTCATCGATGTGACAGGCCCTCTCACCCTCGATGAGGCCAGCCTCTCGCGGATCGCGGTCCTGGACGGCGTCGGGCTCGGCTTCTTCATGGAGCCGGACGTGCGCGGCGACATCGAAGCAGGGCGCCTCGTTCGCGTGCTCGAGGACTGGACACCCGATCTCACTCGGCTCTGCCTATACTACCCTGGCCGGCGCAACGCCTCGGCCGCTCACAAGGCATTCGTCGCACTTTCGCGCGAAGTCGCCAGTGCGAAGAAGTGAACCGCCCCAACTCGTGGTGGGGGCAGGTCGCCAACTTCCACGTTCCTGAGAAGCCATGCGATTAGTACATTTGGCACGAGCGTCGGCCGAACGAGCCATTGAAAAGGGTGGGCTGAAGGGGACGAAAACCACCGTCGCGACGGCTCCCGAGACGAACATCGTGCTCGCGCGCGCGGTGTATGCCATGCCGGTCGTCGCTGACTTTTGGACCACGTTCCAGTGGCTACGCGAGCTGCGACGGAGTCACGACGAACGTTTGGTCGCGGTGTACTTCCGCGTTCCGGACAACGAGGCCGTGTACTTCGGGCGCTACAACGAGCCGCACATGGCCCGCTCGGCAGCGGCCGCTGCGGCTTGGGTGCGCGACAATCCGGCTGGCGCGCAGGTCGTGGTGCCGCGAAGCATCGCTTCGAAAGATGTCGTCGCAGTCAGGCGAGTGAAACAGCTGGTCGGGTGGGTCGAGGTACCCGAGCCGAGCAAGAAATTCGACTGCGTCTGCTCGGCTTGCCTTCCCCACGGCGATCGCCATCTCATGAGGCGAGTTCGCGGCGCATTCGCGACGGGCCTCGCCGCCGCGCGTCGCGCGAGCTCTGATGTCGAGGTGCTGGCGGCTCTGGGCGCGCTCGAGCTGCCGCTCGAGCGAGGACGCGATCGATTGGACCACACCAAGCTCGTCGGGTTCTTGCGATCGCCTAGCCCTCGGGTTCGCCGAGCCGCGGCTTGGTTACTTGGCTACTTTCGTTTCACTACGGTCCAAGGTGCTCTGCGAAGTCTGCTGGACGACCCGCACCTCGACGTGCGGCAGTCGGCCGTCGAAGCTCTCGTTCGAGCAGGCGGCGCCGCCCGAACGTCCAAGCTCATCGCGACGTCGGACGGCGAGGCCATCTCACACTTGGTCGAATTGCTCAAGTACGAGAGCGACGACTTGGTCGCGCTCGAGACACTTGAGCGATTCGCTGACCATCCAGACTCGGACGTGCAAGCCGATGTGTTCCTAGCGCCATGTGGCGTGGAGCGGTTCGTGGCCCTCGTGTTGGCAGCGCCGACGGCTGCGAGGGACGACCTGTGGGAGGCCGCTTCCGCGTTACCGAAGGCGCGTGTTCGTTGTCTTGCGGCTCACTGTGGCAGGCATTCCCGCATTTAGGGGACGAAGAGCAGGCGTGGGCGTTGGAGGAGATTGCTGCTTTGCGCGAGCGGCGTGGACCCATCAACCTCGTTCAGCATGTGCGTCCTGGCGCCTTCCGCGCGGTCTGGGATCGGTGGAAGAAGACGTGGCCGGACGAGGTTCGAGAGCGCGCTGGGCTGGTCGCTGCCGCTCCGCGGGCCGAGCGTGCGAATTTGGTGTCGGAGCTGCTGCCAGTGTTGCGACGCTCGAGTAGTCAAACGCGTTGTTTCGCCGGGCGGCACCTGCTGCCTCACGCTGCAGCCAGCGTTCGTCCCGAGCTGCTGGACTTCATCCTCGCGTACGCGGACCACTATCAGGCTAGCTACGTGGGCCATTCATTGGGAGATGCGCTGCGTGAGCCCGAGGTGGAAGCGCGCTACGTGGCGCTGCTCGACGC
>JAQSWN010000230.1 GCA_029266615.1 Polyangiaceae bacterium | reverse complement strand
CGAACGAACGGCTGCTGCAGGAGCTGGAAGGGAGCCTGCTCCCGAAGCAAACGTTGGAACGAGTGCCGAGCACACCGGCCGGCGCGTCGCTGGGGCGGCTAGGCGGGTACGACGTCTTGCTGGTCGACCGCGCCACGGAAGGACGGCGCTTCCCGGATGATCAAGGCGTTGGGTTGGCGCGCCGCATCGGCATGGACGTCGCGCTTGCCCTGCACGCGAGAGGACGCGTCGTGAGCGCTTGGCTCGGCTGCAGTGACGGCGACGCGCGGCTGCCTGCCGACTACTTCGCCCAGAATGCGGCCACGGAGCCGCGTGGACCCCACGGCGTGCGCCGCGTCGGCCTCACGCTCCCGTTTTGGCACGTACCGGGCGACAGCGCGGCCGTGGATGCGGCCACGGCCGCGTACGAGCTTTCGCTCCGCTACTACACGCTCGGCTTGGCCTCCGCCGGCTCTCCGTACGCCTACGAAAGCATGGGCAGCAGCATGGTCGTCCGCGCCGACGCCTACGCGGAGGTGCGAGGTTTTCCGCGGCGCCAGGCCGGAGAAGACTTCTACCTCCTGGACAAGCTAGCGAAAGTCGGCGGCATTCATCGGCCCACCCGCGCGCCCATCGAGCTCCGTTCCCGCGTGTCCGCGCGCGTGCCGTTCGGCACCGGCGCTCGCGTCGGAGAGCTCCTAGACAGCGGTGAGGGGCTCACCACCTATCACCCGCGGGTGTTCGAGCTGCTCGGGCTGACGCTGCGCGCCTTGCTCCTCGCCGCCCTCGACCGGAGCGAGGCGCAGGTCACGAGCGAGCTTTCCCGCCATTTGGACGCGGGTAGCGTCGGCGCCATCTCGAGCGCTCTGGACGACCTGAACGCCTTCGAGGCGCTACGCGAGACGTTCGGCGCTTCACCCGACCGGGTGGTGCGGAAGCGGCGCTTGCTCACCTGGTTCGACGCCCTGCGCACCCTGCGCTTCGTGCACCTAGTCGAGGGTCACGCGGGCCTTGCCCGTCTTCCCGTCCTGGAAGCGCTGGGGGCCGCCCCGTTCAGTGCTTTCTGGGGTCCCCACCTGAACGAAAACAGCGGAAGAAGCGCGGCGTTCAGCGCTGAACAGGCATTGCCTAGCGACGTTGGCGTGGAGAACGCCATTTTGGGCTCTGTCAACGCGCCCGGCTCCAAAACCTGAACAAACTGTTCAGTGAACAAAAGACCTTGTACCCCTAGGTATGGTCTTGACGGTTGAGCAGTACCCCAATATGTTGCCCCTCTGCCTCGGCGCTGCACCTACATGGTGCGTTGTCGTGGCTCCAGAGGTCGCCCAGCAGCATTCCTGGGCTCTCTGATAAGCAGAAGTGTCGCTTCGCCTAGCTCTGTTACGAGCTAAATGCCCGTAACAACTAGGTTTTGTTTTCCATTCAGAAGCTAGTTCTAAGTAGGTCGGGCTCGTACATAAGTCCGACTGCATAGGCCGACGTGCGGGCAGGCATCGCCCGTCGGTAACGAGAGGGAGCACAACATGGTTCAGGCTATTGGCGTCGGCGGACCGGTTTCGCAGACGGAAGAACAGGACGAGATCACGGGCTCCGGCCGCGACAGCGGCATCGCTCCTGCCACCGCCATGCGCGTCAAGAAGCGCAACGGCGACGCAGAGCCGGTCGACGTGAACAAGATCGTCAAAGCCGTGAGCCGTAGCGCCACGGGCCTCGGTCGGGTGGACGCGATGCGCGTCGCGCTCAAGACCATCGGCGGCCTGTTCGACGGCGCCACGACCCAGGCGCTGGACCAGCTCTCGATTCAAACCGCGGCGAGCCTGATCGCGGAAGAGCCGGAGTACTCGCGCCTCGCCTCACGCCTGCTCGCGACTTACATCGACAAAGAAGTCACGCACCAAGACGTGCACTCTTTCTCGCAGAGCATTGGCCTCGGTCACCGCCTCGGCCTGGTGAACGACCGCGTGCTGGACTTCGTGACCCGCTCGCAGCGCAAGCTGAACGACGCGGTCGAGAACCAGAGGACGGACCGCTTCGAGTACTTCGGTCTCCGCACCGTGTACGACCGCTACCTGCTGCGCAACCCGCAGACGCGCCAGGTCATCGAAACGCCGCAGCACTTCTTCCTCCGCGTCGCGTGCGCGCTCTCGGAGACGGTGATGGAAGCGCTGCAGATGTACCGGCTGTTCAGCTCGCTGGAGTACATTCCGAGCTCGCCCACGTTGTTCAACTCCGGCACGCGCCACGAGCAGCTCTCCAGCTGCTTCTTGCTGGATTCTCCGAACGATCACCTCGAAGACATCTACAAGAAGTACACGGACGTCGCGCTCCTCTCGAAGTTCTCGGGCGGCATCGGACTTTCGTACACGCGCGTGCGCTCGCGCGGCTCGCTCATCGAGTCGACGAACGGCTACTCGAGCGGCATCGTCCCGTGGCTGAAAACGCTGGACGCGTCGGTGGCGGCCGTGAATCAGGGCGGCAAGCGCAAGGGCGCCTGCGCGGTGTACCTGGAGCCGTGGCACGCGGACGTCGAAGAGTTCCTGGAGCTCCGGGACAACTCGGGCGACGCGCAGCGACGCACCCATAACCTGAACCTGGCCAACTGGGTCTGCGACGTCTTCATGCGCCGCGTGGAGAGCGACGGCGATTGGTCCCTGTTCGACCCCAAGGTCGTGCCGCACCTCACGGACCTGTACGGCCCGGCTTTCGACGCCGCGTACGAGAAAGCCGAGGCGGACGGCCTCGCGGTGAAGACGCTGCGCGCCCGCGACCTCTACGCGCGAATGATGCGCACCTTGGCCGAGACCGGTAACGGTTGGATGACGTTCAAGGACAAGTCCAACCTGGCGTGCAACCAAACCGCGCTACCGGGTCGCACCGTTCACCTCTCCAACCTGTGCACCGAGATCCTCGAGGTCACGAACGAGTCGGAGACGGCGGTGTGCAACCTGGGCTCGGTCAACCTCGCGCGTCACGTCACGCCCGAGGGCTTCGACTTCGAGAAGCTCGCGCGCACCGTCCACGTCGCGGTCCGCCAGCTCGACCGCGTCATCGACCTCAACTACTACCCGATCCCGCAAACCAAGAAGTCCAACAGCGCGTGGCGCCCGGTCGGCTTGGGCGTGATGGGCCTGCAAGACGTCTTCTTCGAGCTCAAGTTGCCGTTCGACTCGCAAGAAGCGCGCGACCTCTCGCGCATGATCGCGGAGGAGATTTACTTCCACGCGCTCACCGCTTCGTGTGACTTGGCCGCCGAAAAGGGCGCCCACCCGGCCTTCTCGGAGACGCGCGCCGCCCGCGGCGAGCTCCAGTTCCAAGCCTGGGGCGTGGAGCCGGAAGGCAAGCAGCGTTGGAACGACCTGCGCGAGCGCATCGTGCAGGTCGGCCTCCGTAACTCTCTGCTCATCGCCATCGCCCCCACCGCGACCATCGCCGCCATCGCCGGCTGCTACGAGTGCATCGAGCCGCAGGTCAGCAACCTGTTCAAGCGCGAGACGCTCTCGGGCGAGTTCCTGCAAGTGAACCGCTACCTGGTGAACGACCTCGTGCGCCTCGGGCTCTGGAACGACGACACCCGCGCGCGCCTCAAGCACGCGGAAGGCTCCGTGCAGAACCTGACGGAGCTGCCCGAAAACCTGCGCACGTTGTACCGCACCGCGTGGGAGCTACCGATGCGCTCGCTCATCGACATGGCCGCCGACCGCGGCGCTTACATCGACCAGAGCCAGTCGCTCAACCTGTTCAGCGAAGCTCCGAACATCGGCCAGCTCTCGAGCATGTACTTTTACGCCTGGAAGAAGGGTATCAAGACGACCTACTACCTGCGCTCGCGCCCCGCGACTCGCATCCAGAAGACGAGCGTCGCGCCCACGGCCGCGGCGCCGAAGAAAGAGTACACGGACACGGAGAAGGTCGTGTGCTCGCTGGAGAATCCGGAAGCGTGCGAGGCCTGCCAGTGAGCTCGCACCACCGCCCAGAAAAACTTCTGGACCCGGGCCTATGCCTGTCGCTCCGCCCCATGCAGTACCCGGGGTTCTTCGACATGTACAAGGCGGCGATCAAGAACAGCTGGACGGTGGACGAGGTCGACTTCGCCAGTGACGTCGACGACATCCGCAAGAAGCTCGGGCCGCGCGAACGCCACCTAATCGAACGGCTCGTCGCCTTCTTCGCCACCGGCGACAGCATCGTCAGCAACAACCTCGTCCTGAACCTGTACAAGCACATCAACGCGCCGGAAGCGCGCATGTACTTGTCACGCCAGCTGTACGAAGAGGCGCTGCACGTTCAGTTCTACCTCACGCTGCTGGACACTTACATTCCGGACCATGACTCGCGCGCCAAGGCCTTCGCGGCGATCGAGAACATCCCCAGCATCCGTAAAAAGGGCGAGTTTTGCTTCAAATGGATCGACTCGATCCAGGAGATGCATCGCATCGAGACGCGCGCTCAGCGCCGCCAGTTCTTGATGAACCTGATCACCTTCGCGGCGGCGGTGGAGGGGTTGTTCTTCTTCGCCGCGTTCGCGTACGTGTACTACCTGCGGTCGCGCGGCCTTTTGCACGGCCTCGCCACCGGCACCAACTGGGTGTTCCGGGACGAGAGCGCGCACATGCAGTTCGCGTTCGAGGTCGTCAAGCAGGTGCGGGAGCAAGAGCCGGACCTGTTCGATGCCGACATGCAGCGCGACGTCGTGCACATGCTGGAGGAAGCCGTCGAGGCCGAGACCGCGTTCGCCGAAGACTTGCTGGGCGAAGGCCTCGCTGGCCTCTCGCTCCGTGACGTACGCGGCTACCTCGAGTACGTGGCGGATCAGCGCCTGCAACAGCTAGACATGCCGAAGCGCTACGGCACCAAGAACCCGCTCTCCTTCATGGAGCTGCAGGACGTGCAGGAGCTCACCAACTTCTTCGAGCGGCGCGTCGCGTCTTACCAAGTCGGCGTCACCGGTGAAGTGACGCTCGACGGCGCGTTCTGAGCGCGGCCACGTTCTCGCATCAGCTCCAGGCGTGGCGCTCGCGCTCCCGGTGCCCCGCCGCGCGAGCGCGCGGATCTCGTCCTGCTCTTGGGCGGTCCGCGTGAGGCGCGGCTTCAACCGGCGTCCCCGAAGGGCCAGTCGGGGATGAAGAAGCCGTCGTCGCTCAGGAGCGTCACGCTCAGCGCGGACGCGCCTTCGCTCGTGAGGATGAGCGGCGGCCGAGGCTCTCCCAAGAGCTTGAGCGGAACCGGTTGGATGTCGATCGGCGCAGAAGTGACTTGCCCCAGCGGGGCCAGCATCGCTTCGAAAGCCTGCTGAAGCGCGGGTTCTGGGAGCTCCGCGGCGGCGCCCAGCACGCGCCATTCGCTCGAAACCACGGCTCCGTCCTCGTCGAACACCACCAGCGTCAGTTGCGTGTGCTCGCCATCCGCGCGCTCCACGGGACCGAAGCGGGTGGTGAGCAGCACCTGCCGGCCGTCGGCCAGCTTTCCGACGTGCTCATGCGGCTCAACGCCGGGACGCATCCGATGCAGCGAAGGCATGTCGATGAGACTCTTATCACAGGCCTCCTGCGTCGCCGACCGCGCTCGAGCGCGCGGCCGCGCGGCTCTCGACCCGCGCATGCCTTCGTGCGTCGTTCACCGCCGATGAGATCTCGGAGTTTCAGTGAAACCGAGGGCCGCTACGTGAGCTCTGCCGGGTGGGCTGCGACGCTGGGCAGCCCACCCTACACAGTGTCGTCAGCGGCTCACAGACCCATGCAGTTGGCGTAGTACGTCACGGTGCCGGGCCAATCCGAGAAGACACCGAGCACGCCGACCTGCTTCGCGAGAACGTCGAGCAGCACGAACGTGTCGCCGTCATTGTTGATGGCAGGTGTCACCGACTGGAAGTAGTAGCCACCGCCGGCGGCGAGTGGGCCCGAGCGCTCGAGCGTCCACGTGATGAGGTCGAGTCCGGCCGCCTTCGCCGCTTGCGCGTAGGCTGACGGCACGATCTTGCCGGCGGCGTCCAACTTGACGAGCGCCCACATCGGCGGCGCAATGATGTTGATGCCCTTCTTACGCACGTCGGCCATGCCTGCGACCGCGACGTCGTAGCCGCCCGCCGCGTCCACGCGGTCGTCCAGGTAAACGGCTTGCTTGCCGAAGCGCGGCTCCTGCTTAACCCAGTACGCGACGTCGTTCACGTTGAAGGACTGGGGCCAGACGCGGCGTGGGTCGATGCGCCGCGCCTTGTAGTCTTCGATCATTTGCTGCGCGTACTGCTCTTGGGTGTACGTGCCCTGGAACGGCATCGCGACGCTGGGCGCCTTGAGCTCGGGCGTGAACTTGCGATCGAAGCTGTCGATGAGGTCGATGCTCTCGCCGTGCGTGAGGAGGGTGCCGCACGTGGAGTAGAGGTCGGTGCGGAAGTCCGCCGTGCCGGCCATGTAATCTTTGACGTTCGTGGCGCGGGGGTTCGCGGCGTCCATCTTGCCGCACAGGGTCTTGAGCTCGTCGAGCGTGATGTCGCTAGTGCAGCAATTGGCCGAAGCGGGCGTGCCCGCGACCGGATCCGCGGGGACGAACGGCTGGGTGCACTTGGCCGCGAGCGGCGTGTCTAGGATGTTCGTGGTCGTATGGAGATCGCACTGCGAGTGACGACAGACGAGCTTTCGGTCCTTCGTGAACGTCACGTCACACTCGATGATACCGGCGCCCATCCGCGCCGCGGCCTCGTACGATTCCTTGGTGTGCTCGGGAAACTGAAGCGGCGCGCCACGGTGACCGATTGAAAAGTCCGAGACCTTGAGCTCCTTCTCCGAGCAAGAGGCGAGCTTGTCCTTCAGCTTGCTCGGGTCCATGTCGTCCACCAAGTAGTAGGGGCGCGGGCCGACCTGGACCTGCACCTTGTCCCGCTTGTGCCAGTGCAGCGCCTTCGGCAAGCGCTTCCCGAGCCAGGAAGCCAGCAGCGGCTCCGCGTTCGCGCCCACGTTTTCGTCGCTCGTGGCTCCGTCCACGTTCGCGCAGCCCGCGACGAGCAATGAACCGACGCCGAGCGCGAACAGCGCCTGACCTGTGCGCACGTGATTGTAATTTTTCATGTAATTCTCCCGGCGTCGTCACTCGAAGGAGCGCGATGCGGCCGCCAGAAGGTACAGAGCGCGTGAGGTGCTTGCGTGCCGTCATCGCAACTTGAGCGTGTGCGGCGCGCAACGTTCCGGTGGTCGAGCCGTGTGGGTCACGCACGCGTGAAGAGCCGCGTGCAGCCGCGCTACGGCAGCGTCAGGTGAGTCCGCCACGCGAAGACTCAGCCGGTGGCCGCGGCCTAGGAGAGTCGAGCCCGGGCGCTCAGAACGAGGAGAAGACCCAGCCGATTTTGGCGACGGCTTTGGTGTCCGACACGCCGAAGTCCAGCCGCGGACGGATGGCGTCACGCGTCGGGTTGCTGGGTGCCTTGAGCATCAACGTGAAGCCGACGGTAAGGCCGGCGGCGGCCAGCCCGGTGAGGACGCCCGTAGTAAGAAGGAGCGCCCGCTCCCGGACTCCGTGCTCGGTGCAGCGGGAATCGCAGGTATTCGGGTCGTTCCCGCGCGTCGCCGCGATACCGGTGGCGAGCGCGCCGCCAGCGCTGATGCCGCTCAGCCCGAAGGCGATGAACGTCGGCAAGCGCATGCCCAGAATGAGCGTCTCCTTTTTAGCGACGAGGGGCGGCAGAGACGCGTGGGTGACGGGAGCCCGAAGCCGGAGCGGCGCCACATGAGGCGGCAAAATAGTTTTGGGCGCCGGCTTGACGAGCGAGAGGCTCGCCTTAGGACTTGAGGAGACCGGGGCCGAAGCCGCACCGGGGTGAGCCGCACTAGCAACGTGCGTGTAGGCGATCGCGGAGAAAAGAGTGCTGGCGAACAGCCAGCTCTTGAGCTGAGTCCGTGTCGTCATAGGCGATGGTGAAACGGCGAGTCTGCGTCGACCGTAACGGATCACGACGCAACTTGCGATCGAAAATGCGCGCCATTTTCATGCGCACACAGTGAGTGTGGCTGCGCGGGTGTGGCGTGACTAAGTAGCTCGCTTGTTGGGTTACTGGCGTTAGCGGACGTGATCGTCGTCACTTCGCGGGGTTACGCCCGTCACGATGTCATCCCAGGTGGGAGCGACGCTGAGCTGACGCCTAGTGTGGCGCGCATGTGCGCGAACGTGGGGCTATGAGCGTGCCGTAGAGCGCGACTCTAAAAATCGGATCGCAGCGTCACTCGCTCGAGTTCTTTTTCGAGCATCCGCCGATAAATCATCGGGGAAAACCAGGAGTACGCACACACAGCGAGCCAGCCGTAGGCGACGACTTGCGCCAGCATGTCCCGATCGTTCAGCACCGCCCACAGCGTGACGAAGCGCTGCAGCAGGTAGACGCCGACCAACACCGCGATGGCGCGTTGCGTCGACCGTGAGAGGTAGGAGTTGAGGCGCCACCAAGTGCCGAGCAGCAAGTTCGCCCGCGCCTTGGCTTGAACGAGTAGGCGGAGCGCGTCATCGTCGCCCGGATCCGACTGCAGCACCCACAGGGCGTGGTCGCGCGCAGCTTCGGTGTCGCCCCGCGCAAGAAAGACGCGCCCTCGTAACAGCAGCGCGTCCGCGCTCTCGGGCTCGTGCGAAAGCGCCTCCGAGGCGCAGCGCTCCGCGTCCGCGAGCGCGCCGAGGCGAAGGTGACAGTCGCCCAGGGTGGAGAGGCAGGCCGCGTCGTCCGGCGCGAGCGCGCAGGCCTTTTGGGCCGCGGCGAGCGCCTCCTTCCCGCGCTCGGCAACGGCGAGCAGCGACGCGAGCTGCTGGTGGCCAATCGCGAGCTCCGGCTCGAGCGCGATGGCGCGCTCGCAATGTGAGAGCGCGCCGTCCATGTCACGCCGCGCGAGCAGCACCGACGAAAGCGCGCGATGCGCGAGCCCCAGCTCCGGCGAAAGCGCGAGGCTCTCGCGCGCTTCGTGCTCGGCGGCGTGAAGGCGACGTTGACGCAAGAGCGCCAGCGCCAGCAGGGCGTGGCCAGGGGCAGACTCCGGCTCGTCTGCCAAAAAGCGCCTGAGCGTCTCGATGGCGGCGCCGGTTTGGCCGCGGTTCAGCTGCGCGGCTGCGACGTCCAGAAAGTCGAAGACGACCATGGCTTAGCCGAGCAGAAGCTGAACGATGGGCGGCGCGTCTCCGAGCAGCTTGCCCTTCAGGAACGAGGCCGCGATGACCACCAAGAATGCATTGCGGGTCTTACCCCCGAAATACGTATAAAGGGCGAAGCTCTGCTCCTGGCGCATGAAGAGTAGATAGAAGATGACGAGCCGCACCCCCACGGGGATGAGCTGAAAATACGGTAAGTGCGCCTCTTGTACCGTGCCGCGTTGCACCAACAGGGCCACCACGAACAGCGTGAGCGCCGTGAGGAGCAGCCCCCCGAGCGCGATGCTCAAGTCCACGAAGCGCCGCCGGCCCCCGAGCGCGAACGAGTTCAGCACGAACCACGGGTAGGCCAGCCACGCGCCCGCAAACATCGAGGCGAGGAGCGGCCAGATCGGGTTGACCACGACCTGCTCGAGCCCCCCGGGCGCAGGCTCGTCCATGATGCGGTAACCGCCGGGGTGCCTCACGCGCCCTTGCCATGCCGCTTGAGGAAGTCCAGCACCTCGTCGTACTGGCCGCCCTCGTTGGCGTAGCGAGCGTAGTTACGCGCCGTGGTGAGCCACTCGAGCGTGGTGGGCTTGGCGTCGTCCAGCGCGTCTTCGAGGTGGGCCTGCAGTATCGGCGTTTCGTGCCCCTCTTTGAGCGATGCGTCGATGGCGACGTCGCTCGCCAGCTCCACCACGTGCTCCAGATCCGCGCCCGAAAAGCCGGCGGTTCTCCGCGCGATCGCGGCCGCGTCGCAGTCGCGGCTGGGGCGCGCGTCCAAGAGCCGCTGGAGGATCGCACGACGCGCGTCCTGGTCGGGCGGCGGCACGAACAGCACGCGGTCGAAGCGCCCCGGACGACGAAAGGCCGAGTCCACCGCCCACGGCACGTTGGTGGCGCCGATGATGAGCACGCCGTGGTTGTTTTGTGAGAAGCCGTCCATCTCCGACAGAAACTGGCTGACCATTTTGCTGGAGGCGGACTCACGTGTGTACTGGCGTTTGCCGGCTAGCGCCTCCAGCTCGTCGAAGAACATGACCGACGGCGCGGCGCTGCGGGCCTTCTCGAACAAGGCGTTCAGCTTCCGCTCGGATTCGCCGATGTACATGTCGAGCACGTCCGCGATGGCGACGTTGAAGAACGCAGCCTTGCATTCGCCGGCGGTGGCGCGCGCGAGCAGCGTCTTCCCGCAGCCGGGCGGGCCGTACAGTAAGATGCCGCCGCCGACCCGCTTCTTGAAGCGCTGAAACAGGGACGGCTTGCTGAACGGCAAAATGATGCGCTTGCGGATCTGCTCTTTGACTGCGGTCAGCCCGCCGATGTCGTCGAAGGTGACGCGCTCCTTCTCCGGAACGAGCCAGCGAGAGGCTTCGAGAGCGGCGGTGTCGTCGTTGGCGACGACTTTGAGCGCAGGACCGCCGAGACGCACGACCTTGGCCGAGCGAGCACGGATGCGCGCCAAGAGCTCGGCGTCCTCCAGGGTGGCGTTGAGCTTGACCGCGGCTTGGTAGACGGAGAGCGCTTCGTCGTTACGCTCGAGCCGGGCCAGCGCGTCCGCCCGCACCAGCGCGACCTCCGGTGCGTCCCCCTGGCAGAGCG
>JAQSWN010000229.1 GCA_029266615.1 Polyangiaceae bacterium | reverse complement strand
CGCTGGGGCGCGCAGCAGCAGCGCTTGCGCCCGAGCGAGCTCTCGACAGCGCCGTCCGACCAGCGCCTGCCGAGACACCTCCCACAGCCCCGGCGTGCCTAGACACAGCGCCGGGCGCGGGCTCTGCGCGGCCCAAGCGACGGGCCGCGGGGACACCCCCGCCGATCGCGTTTGCATGACGATCAGCAGCGGGAGCGCCCAGGGTAACGTCACGGCGCGGCGGCTCTCCCGACGAAGGGATTGTGCAGCACGATGGTCTCGCTGCGACGCGGACCCACGCTGAGCAGGAAGAGCGGCACTTTCGCGGCCTCTTCCAAGAAACGAACGTAGTTACGAGCGGCCTTGGGTAGCTCGTCGAGCACGCGCACGCCGTCGAGCTTCTCGCTCCAGCCCGGCATTTCTTGATAGACGGGCTTCACGACGCCTGGCACGTCCAAGTAGTCGATCGGGAACTCTTCGGTGCGACCCTCGGGCGTGTCGTACGCGATGCACACTTGAATGCGCGAAAGGCCCGTGAGCACGTCGAGCTTGGTGAGGGCCAACCCGTCGATGCCGTTGACGCGCGACGCGTAGCGCAACGCCGGCAAATCCAGCCAACCGGTGCGGCGCGGGCGCCCGGTGACGGAGCCGAACTCCGCTCCGACCTCCCGCAGGTGCTGACCGTCGCCGTCGTTCAGCTCCGTGGGGAACGGACCTGAGCCGACCCGCGTCGCGTAAGCTTTGGTGATACCGAGAACGGTGGAGATGCGGTTCGGCCCGATACCGGTGCCGATCGACGCGCCGCCCGCGACCGCCGAGCTCGACGTCACGAACGGGTAGGTGCCGTGATCGATGTCCAGCAGCGTGCCTTGCGCGCCTTCCAGCATCACGCGCTTACCTTCGCGCACCGCCGCGTCGACGATTAGCGAGGTGTTGGCGAGGAGCGACACCATGCGCTTCGTAGAAGCCTCGAGCTTGGCGAGCATCTCCTCTGCCGACGGCACTTCGCCGCCGAGGTGCTTGATGGTCGGCGCCCACGCCTCGAGCGCGGCGCGGATGCGCTGGCCCAACCGAACCGGGTCGCGCAGGTCGCCGGCGCGCACGCCGGTGCGGCGCGCTTTGTCTTCGTATGCCGGGCCGATGCCCTTCTTGGTCGTGCCGATGCCGCCGGGAGCGGCTTCACGCAAGGTGTCGACCAGCACGTGATACGGCAAGATGAGGTGCGCCCGGTCCGACACGCACAGGCGCTTCTCCACGTCGCGGTGACCGCGACGGATGAGCTCGTCCACCTCGCCGAGGAGCACGTCGGGATCGATGACCATGCCCTGGGCGAGCACGCAACGCGTCTGCGGACGGAGAATGCCGCTCGGCAGGAGTCGCACCACGAGCTTGTCGTCTCCGACCACGAGTGTGTGACCGGCATTGGGCCCACCGGCATAACGGACGACGATCTCCGCGTCCTCCGTATAGATATCGACGATCTTGCCTTTGCCTTCGTCGCCCCACTGGGCACCCACGATCACGACACACGACATGCTGACACCGCTTCTTCGGTTTGGGACTGAGACTCAGTCAGGGTCTGTTAGCTATCCGGCCAGGGCGCGCGCTACCGAGGCAGCGTCGAGCGGAGCGCGCTGCTCCACCTGGTCGGGGACGGACGTCACCAGGGCCTGACCGGCCGAGGCGCTCACCCAGTGCGTGTACCGCCACAGCTTCGCGTACGCCAGCGGATCCTGCTCAGGGCCGACGGCGCACCGCACGCCAGCCGCGCGAAGCCCACCAGCCAAGCTGGCCGCGCCCCCCGTAAGCAGCAAACGAGGCGGATTTTCAGTCGAAACGTCGCTGCCCAGCGCCCAAACCAAGTCGTCCAGCCCGAAAGCAAAGCCGAAGGCGGGCAGAGGCCGCCCAAAGCCCCCCAGCAGCCCGTCGTAGCGGCCGCCGGAAGCGATGGGCACTCCGGGGCCGTGAGCGTGCAGCTGAAATGTAGTACCAGTGTAATAAGCGAAGTGGCGAGTCTCGCCGAGGTCAACGACGACCGAAGGCGCGAGGCCTCGCTCTTCGACCTGCAGCACGACTCGCGATAGCTCCGCGAGCCCTGCCTCGGCGCGGGTGCCGTTCAACACCGACGCGGCCTGCTGCAAGACCTCGCGTCCGCCGTGCAGCTCCCCTAGCGCCCCGAGGGCGTCGCGGTCTCGCTGCGACAAGCCCGCCGAGGCGGCCGCCCGCACGAGCTCGGCGCGATCCTTGAGGTGCAGCGCCTCCACCGCCGCGCGCTGGCGGGATGGCTCCACCCCTTCCAGCAACGCGAAGGCGATCCGGGCATGCCCCAGATCCAGCACGAAGTCCGAAAGCCCAACCGCGCGCGCCGCAGAGCACGCGACGTCCAAGGCTTCCAAGTCCCCGGACGGCCCGTCCAAGCCGATGAGCTCGATGCCAGCCTGGAAGATTTGGCGGTGTCGGCGCGCTCGCTCGCGGCGACGGCGCAGCACCGAGCCCTGGTAAGACAGCCTAATTGGCGGGGTTGCCGTCGCCAGCCGTGTCGCCACGACGCGCGCTAGCTGGGGCGTCATGTCCGGGCGCAGCGCCACGACCTCGCCCGTCTCCGGCTCGACGAAGCGCAGCACCTCTTCGGGCTCCAGCGCGCCCAGCCCACGTTCCAACACGCTCTCGTACTCGAATACGGGCAGCGTAACGAGCTCGTAACCGAACAGCTCGAAGCTGCCGAGCAAGCGGCGCGCGAGCTCGCTCAAGCGTCGCGCGTCCGGCGGCAAGAAGTCGCGCATTCCGGACGGCAGCGGATGCGAGAGGTCACCGGACGTGGCCGGAACGCGGGGACCGGAGGTGGTGCGCGGCGGCGCCGCAGCGGGGGCAGGAATCGAGGCGGGCAAGGCCGGCGGAGCCTAGCCGATCCGTGGTACACGTCGAGCACCATGAGCGACCCCACCCACAGCACCACGGCCCACTCGCCCCGCGAGCATCAAGTGGACGTGAACGAGCGCGGCTCGGACAAGAGCGGGACGCCCGTGACCATGAATCGTCGGCTTTTCATGCAGCTTCTCGGCTTCGAATGCGACGAGCCGAGCCGGGTGCTGCCGCTGCTTGCGGGCGCGCTGCGCGAGCAAAAGGTGCCGAGCGTCGTGTACGAGGACGTGAATCACCCGCGGGGCCTGGCCGTGCTCACCTTTTCTGAAGAACCCCTGGATTTCGTCAACCTCGTGCGCCCGGTCGTCAGCGCCGCGGAGCTCCGTCCGCGCCCGGAGCTATCCATGCTGGGGCGCACGTACTCCACCGGCTTCGAACAAGACTTGGAGTACTGGCTGCTGCAGCGACCGCGCGACACGGTTCTGAACGAGGCTTGGCCGTGGGCCATCTGGTACCCGCTTCGGCGCGTCGGCCCTTTCGAGCGGCTGGACGCCCGCGAGAAGGGCCAGATCATGCGTGAGCACGGCGGCATCGGCCGCGCCTACGGTCAGCAGGACTTGGCTCACGACGTGCGCCTCGCCTGCCACGGCTTGGACCAAGCCGACAACGACTTCGTCATCGGCCTCATCGGCAAGGAGCTGCATCCGTTGTCGCACGTCGTGCAGGCGATGCGTCAAACGCGGCAAACGGCTGAGTTCATGGACAAGATGGGCCCGTTCTTCGTCGGCCGCGCCCTGTTCAGGAACGCAGGGTGAGCGAGCTCGGCAAGCTGCGCGCCGTCATCTTCGATCTGGACGGCACCCTCGTCGACTCGCGTCGTGACATCGCGGAAGCCGCGAACCACGCGCTGGAAAAGTCTGGCCGGGCCCGGCTTTCACACGCAGAGCTCGAGTCATACGTGGGAGACGGCGCTCCCCTGCTCCTCGCCCGCGCCGCACGGCTCGATGTGTCGGATCCGAGAACCGCGGCCTTAGTCACCGATTTCTTGGACTATTACGCCGCCCACCCCGTCGATCATACCGAGGTCATGCCGGGCACGCTCGAAGCGCTGGACGCGCTCGCGGACCTCGCGCTCGGTGTGTGCACCAACAAGCCGCGGATCACGTCCGTTGCAGTGCTGGAAGGGCTCGGCCTCGCCGCGCGCTTCCACAGCGTGGTGGCCGGCGATGACCTGCCAGAGCGCAAGCCCCACCCGTCCATGGTGCAGGAAGCGGCGCGAAAGCTCGGCGTCTCCGTGAGCGAAGTGGTGATGGTCGGCGACGGCCCGCAGGACATCGAGTCCGGTCGCGCCGCTGGCGCGCGTACGGTGGGCGTCCGCGGCGGAATCCAAGCCATCGAGCGGCTGGTCGCCGCGGGTCCGGACCTCTTGATCGATACGCTCGCGGACCTGCCCGCGGCGCTCGTGAGCCTCGGCTCAGCTCGCTAGCGAGTGGTACGCGGCGCTGAGCTCCGCAAAACGTGACAAGAGCTGCGCGCGTTCTTCGGAGCTGGCGTGCGGGTGTCGGTCGGGGTGGAGGGTGCGCGCGAGGCGACGGAAAGCTTGCTGAATCTCGGTTCGCTCCGCGCCCGGGCGTAACCCGAGGAGCGCGTACGCGTTCGAGCCGCCGCCCGCGACCGCCCGGGACGGCTCGCTGCGCGGCGGCGCATGAGCCTTGGCGCGCGTGCGAGCACGTGGACGGCCGTGCAAAAACTCGCCCGGTGACAGGGGGTGGCGGTGGCCTTCGTGCGGTCGCGGCACGCGAAAGGTGAGCTGCGCGTCTTTCAGCACGAAGAGCGCCTCGAGCTTTTGGCGCAGCTGCCGACGCAGGCCAGCGTTCACCAGCTCGTAGCTGACGAAACCTTCTTCGACCAGGATCTCACCTGCGCGCTGCTGGGGCGCCTCCAGCAGTCGTCGCGCGAGCCGAGCCAGCGCGCGAGCTCCCACCGCGCCTTGCCGCGCCAGCAGATCTCCGAGACGTTGCCGGAACAGGTCCGTGTCGACCTGCGTGATCATGCCCTGTTTGAAGTAGATGCGGTGGGTAACGCCGCGGTCCTCCCCGAGCTCGAGCACACCGCTGGCGCCGGCGCGATGCAGTCCGCCGAGCACGTCGCCCAACGTCGTGAGGCGGAGCCGTCCGGGAAGATGCATCCCTTGGGGCTAACAAGCCGCAGGGCCCGTGGCCAAGTTTCAGCGCACCGCTCAGGAGCCGACGCGGAGCTCCGCCGTCAGCTCTTCTCTCGCTGGACGGCAGCTCTCTTGCTCCCCCTCCCCGCGACACGCCACCGCTCGCGCGAGGACCGTGACCTTGTCCACGCCACTCGTCGTCGCCACGAAGGCGAGGCTCAACTTTCGCTCCGTGAGGCCAGCTTCCTTGAAGCGCTCCGGCGTGACGCGACCGCGCAACGGCCGGGCGAACTCCGGCGCGCGGGTCACGATTGCATCCGCCCAAACGAGCCGATGTCCGGCCGCGGCGCGGTAGCGCAGCTCGCACAGCACGCGGCCCGGCGCCGCTTCGGGCCGACAAGTGAGCTCCGCTTGCACCGCCTCGGGCGAGGCCGTGCTCGGGCCCGCCCATCCCAGAACCACGACAGCGACGGCGACGCTGCTACCCGACGTTCGGCGGCGCATAGAAATCTACCAGCTTGATCGGCGTAGGTGAGAGCAGCGCTGAGATGCTCTTTCGAGGGCCGCGCGGGTCCCCCGCAATCTGAAAGTCCGTCTCCGGGTCGACCTCGATCGTCACCGCGTCCACCAGGTAGTCGACGATCTCCTCCGGATTTTCGTACTCGCCCCGCCAAATCTCCCCGAAATGCCGAACGAAGCTGACCGGCCCGATCGTGGCGATACGCAAGTTCATGCGATCCGAGCGCTCCTCCGCGAACGGGAACATCCGGAATCCGTAGCCGTAGTACGGAATGGTGGAGAGCGCGCAGATGCGCATCGGTCCTTCGTAGAGAGTGCCGCCCGTCGGAATGGGCGGGCCGACGACCGCACCTTTCGGCCCCAAGCGGTACGCTTCCGCGCCGTCGTTGCGAACACGACAATGCGGCATCTTCAGGACGAAAAATCTCGGGATGCTGCGGGTCGTCGTGGCCAGGATGTAGCCGAGCGGGCCGGGCGCGACCCTCTTCAGCGGCGTCTTGCCGAGGGCGCCCTTCACCTTGCCATAGTCGGCCAGCACCAGCGCGTCGGCGCCCAGCCCGCAGAACGGCGCGATGAAGCCCTCGACCTCGATCAAGCGCATCGAGCGGCTGCCCGCGTCCTCGATGAGACGGCCAATGTCGGCCTGGAGCTCGTGCTTGTCCGCCCCTTGCGCCCCCACCACCCACGCCAGCGAATTGCCGGTACCGAGCTTCAACAATCCGAAGCGCGGCAGCGGTTTGCCGCAGCGCCTGGCTTCGTGAACCACTTCCGTAACCATCACCGTAAAGGTGCCGTCACCGCCGCCGGTGAGCACGGTGCCGTAGCCGCGGGCGACGAGGGTTTTGGCGATGTGCCGCGCGTCGGACAACTTGCGAGACACGAACAAGTCGCCGCCGCTCAAGATTTGATCGAGCGTCGAGATCACGTCCGCGGTCGCGTTCTTGGCGTTGCCGTTGACGACGACGGCGATTCGCTGCTCGACGGGACCGCTCGCCGCCGGCTCACTAGGGCGTTCTGCGCTGTAGGGGGAGCTCATCGAAATTCGGAAAACTGGCGCAGGTATAATACGCTTCGGGGATTAGGAGCCGATCCGCGCACCATCTCGCTGATCCCCGGCTGCGGCCATGCCCAAGAACAAGCTCAAATCCCCGGCAAAAGCCAGCGTTGCTCGCAAGTCCGTGGCGCCCCCTCCGCCCTCGCAAAAATCGGTGCCTCCGGCTGCGGCCCGCAAGTCCGTCGCGCCTCCACCCCCCGGCCGCAAGTCCGTGGCGCCACCCGCCGCGCGCAAGTCGGTCGCCCCGGGAGGGCGCAAACCGGCCGCGGCTGGGGGCCGCAAATCCGTCATTCCTCCGGCACCAAAGGTCCCACGCAAGCTCGGCCTGCGCGGCGCTGCGCCGTGGGCGCTCCGCCACGCCGAGCGCCAAGCCGCCGAGGCCCTGCGCCGCAACCAAGAGCCGCCGAAGCCGGGTAGCGCACGGGCCACCCTGCGCGAGCCGCAAGAAGCAGATCGCATCAAGGCTTCCATCGGCGAGCTGCACGGTTTGCTGCAAAAGCTGCGCGGCTTACAGAAGAACCTGAACGAGCAATTCTTCGAGCTGGGCGAGATCCTCCGCGACATCGAAGCGCGCAAACTGCACGAGGCGAAAGGTTATTCGAGCATCGAGACCTTCGCCGAGCGAGAGCTCGCCCTCGGCAAGGGGCTCGCTGCCAAGCTCGTGCGCATCCCGGCCCTGTTCCAGCCGCAGGCGGCCAAAGCGCTGAAGCTAGACGCCCTGTCGCGCGCCATCGACGCCATCGATCAAGCGCCTCAGGCGGCCGCGAGCCGCGTCGCCAAGCTACCCCTCAAGCCGCCGCGCTGAGCGCCGCGAGGCCCCGCCGCCCCGCCGCCGGCACCCCGGCGGGGAAGGCGATGAAGGTAAACGCGGCAAATCCTCGGCAATTCGTCGAAGGTTGCTCGCGGTCGTTTTCGCTTCTAAAACACGCCCCCCCGTGAAGTTCATCGATGAGTGCACTCTGAGCGTCCACGCCGGCACCGGCGGAAACGGCTGTGCCGCGTTTCGGCGTGAAAAGTTCGTGCCCTTTGGCGGCCCCGCCGGCGGTGACGGCGGGCGCGGAGGTGACGTCGTTCTGGTCGCCGACACCGGCGTCAACACGCTCTACGAGCTCACTCATCTGTCGGCGGTACGCGCGGCGCACGGCGGTCCCGGTCAAGGCAAGGACTGCTACGGCCGCGGCGGCGCGGACTCGGAGGTGAAAGTTCCCGTCGGGACCGTGGTCTACGACGCGGAGACGCGCGAGAAGCTGTGCGAGTTCCTACGCCCCAACGAGCGCTTCGTGGTGGCGGTCGGCGGCAAGGGTGGTCGCGGCAACAAGCACTTCGCCACGCCGACGGATCGCGCGCCCCGCAAATACGAGCGCGGCGAGCCGGGCCAAGTGCGCGAGCTCCGGCTCGAGCTGCGCGTGATGGCGGACGTCGGCCTGCTCGGCTTTCCGAACGTCGGCAAAAGTACGCTCATCAGCGCCGTCTCGCGTGCTCGGCCGAAAGTGGCAGACTACCCGTTCACCACGCTCGTCCCCCACCTCGGCGTCGTCACCATCGGCGACTCGCGGGCGGGCCTCGGTCGCAGCTTCGTCATCGCGGACATCCCGGGGCTCATCCCTGGAGCGAGTGAAGGTGCCGGCCTCGGCATCCGCTTCTTGCGACACCTGGAGCGCACCCGCGTGCTGCTGCATCTCATGACGCTCGCCGACGAGCCCGGGTCGGGGTGGAGCTGCGCCTCGTCAGCGCCGCCACCCACCAAAATTTGGACGAGCTCATGCAAGAGCTCTCCGAGAAGCTCTTCATCTAACTTGGGGCTCGCCCTGCGCTAGCTCAACGGCTCTCCGAGATTCACAGGAGACCGGGTGATCCTGCGAGAGAGACGAGAATTTTGGGTTCGCGGCTGGCGCCCTCGATCAGCGGCGCTTCGGGTCGACCGTTAACGCGTTGTGGCGGCGACCCTAAAGGTTAGCCGCCGCCGCCGCCGCCGCCGGAGAAGTCGTCCAGATCGTCGAAGTTGTATTCGTCCGCCGCGAGGTTGTCGAAGCGAGTGAACTCGCTCGTGAACTTGACCATCACCTTGCCGGTCGGGCCGTTGCGCTGCTTGGCGACGATCAGCTCGGCGATGCCTTTGTCGGGGCTGTCCTTGAAGTAATACTCGTCGCGGTACACGAAGATGATGGTGTCGGCGTCCTGCTCGATGGCGCCGGACTCACGCAAGTCGGAGAGCTGCGGGCGCTTGTCCTTCGCGTTGCGGGTTTCCACCGCGCGGTTCAGCTGAGACAGGGCGATGACGGGCACGCTCATCTCCTTGGCCATCGCCTTCAGACCGCGGGAAAGCTCGCTGATCTCTTGCTCGCGACTGCCGGCGTCTTTGCGGCCCTGCATCAGCTGCAAGTAGTCAATGACGACCAAGCCCAGCTTCTTCGCGGGCATGCCGTTGTCCGACCCGCGGCTGATCTCCGCCTGAAGCCGGCGAATCTTCGCGCGCAAATCCAGGAGCGACAGGGCGGGCGCGTCGTCCAGCCAGAGCGGGAGACGGCCCATGCGCGCGGCGGCATCGGTCAACATGTTCCAGTCTTCACGCTGCATGCGGCCGCTGCGGATCTTCTGCATGTCAACGCGGGCCTCCGAGGCCAACATACGAGCCGCGAGCTGCTCGCGGGGCATTTCCACAGAGCAGAACAGGACGCCGTAGCCCGGCTCCTCCACCGGCGCCTCCATGTAGGGCTCGTTCTCTCCCGAGACCTCCACCTGGCGCGGACGCGCCACGTTGACAGCCAAATTCAGCGCGAATGACGTCTTGCCCATGCCAGGGCGAGCCGCCAAAATGTACAAATCGCCTGAATGCAGGCCGGAGCACTGCTTGTCGAACATCGTGAAGCCGCTCTCGATGCCGGTGATGCCGCCGCCGCGCTGCGCCGCGTCGGCCAGAATCTTGAAGGCGCCCTTCACGGCCTCCCTCATCGGTACGATGGTCGAGTTCTCCGACACGCGGGCGATGTCGAACACGGCCTGCTCGGCCAAGTCGATGAAGCCTTGCACCTCGCCGTAGTCGCCGTAGCCCTCCGCCGCGAAGCGCTGGCAGGTGCTGATGAGCTGCCGCACGCGCCACTTCTCGCGGATCACCTTCGCATGCGCGTCCACGTGGGCGACCGCGGGCGTGGCGTCCGAGAGCTGGGCCAAGTACGGCGATCCGCCGACTTGTTGGAGCCGCCCCTTGTCGCGCAGGTAGCCGGCGACGGAGACGATATCCACCGGCCTGCCGCTGCTGTTCAGGTCGACGACGGCTTCGTAGATGCGACGGTTCGCGTCGGCGTAAAAGTGTGAAGCGGAGAGAATCTCCTGCACGCGATCGAAGGCGTCCGAGTCGAGCAAGATCGCGCTCAGGACTGCGGCCTCCGCGTCCAAGTCGCTCGGCGGCACTCGACCACCGACGGCTTCCGGCACGGCTCGAATCTGTTCGGCGGCGCTCATCATTCTCGCGCTCCGAAAAGTAGCACCACTCCTGAACGGACGCTCAGCCTCCCAGCCAAGTGTTCGACACCACTAGTTAATTCGACGCCAATCCGCGGCTCGCTTTCGCCCCTGCCTGCACCGACGAACAACTCCAGGTTCTCCACCGACTCCTCCATAGCTCCTCAGCAGGTTGTGCACAGGGCGCCAAAAACACGAAACCCCGGATGCCGTTAGGCAGCCGGGGTTTCAAGCGCGCGGACATTGTCAGAGTGAGCGAGCACTGTCAACGCGCTCGTTCGCTCGGACGCAGCCCGCGCTCGGGCTTACGCCGCGGTCTCAGTCGTTCACTTCTTGACGACGTTGACCTTCAGCGTCGCGTTGACGGAACCGTGGAGCTTGATCGGAACCTCGAACGTGCCGAGGCTCTTGATCGCGTCCGCCAAGACGATCTTCTTGCGATCGACCTTGACGCCCGCAGCACCGAACGCGTCCTCGATGTCTTTGGTCGTGACCGACCCGTACATCTTGCCTTCTTCGCCGACGGCGCGGCTGATCGTGACGCTGGCCTTGCCGAGCTGCGCGGCGGCGGCGGTCGCCGCTTCCAGCTCGGCCTTCGCCTGCGACGCGACCTGGCGCTTGATGTCTTCCACGCGGGCGAGGTTGCCCGCGGTCGCCGCGACGGCCAGGCCGCGAGGCAAGAGGAAGTTGCGCGCGAAGCCCGGGCGCACCTTGACGACTTCACCACCGGCCCCGAGGCTCGGCACGTCGTTCTTCAGCAAAACCTTGATCTGAGTTGCCATGAGTGCCTCGCTCAGTCGTTGGAGGTGAAGGGCAAGAGCGCGATGTTACGCGCGCGCTTGACCGCCAGCTGGACGCTGCGTTGATGCTTGGCGCAAAGGCCGGAGATACGACGCGGCACGATCTTGCCGCGCTCGGTCACGAAGTAACGCAGACCTTGCGGATCCTTGTAGTCCACCGGCACCGCGTCGTCGGAGCAGTACGTGCAGCCACGGCGACGCGGGCGGCGTCCACCGTTGGCGAGCGCCTCGTTGTCGCCGCGCATGTCGCGGTCGCCGGAGGAACCGCGGTCTCGAGTTTGCTCTCTCATTGTGCGTCCTCCGAGTTGTCAGCGAGGGGATTCTCGAAATCTTCTTCGTCCGCGGGGAGCTCGTCGCGCGAGCTGCGATCCGGCCCACCTTCGAACCCGAGCTTGCGCTCGATGGTCTCTTCCACTTCGTCCTCACCGGGCAGCTCGACGGCCTCGAACTTCAGGGCCTCCGCGTCCACGGCTACGGTGCTGGCGTCGACGTCGTCGCGCACTTGCACGGTCTGGTACTTGAGCACGTCGTCCAGCATGCGCAGGTTGCGCTCGACCTCGGCTACGGCCGCGCCGCCGCCGACGTACTTCACGTACACGTACACGCCGCGCTTGGCCTTCTTGACGGCGTAAGCGAGCTGACGACGACCCCAGTTTTCCACGGTGGTGAGCTTGCCGCCTTCACGGACGACGGCTTCACCAACGCGCTGGTTGATCTTCTCTTGGCTTTCCTTCGCGACGTTGGGGCGAAGGACATAGATGGTTTCGTATTCGCGGGCGTGTAGACCCGCTGCTTGTGTCTGAGCCATTCGATTGTGGTCTCCTTTTGGACCGAGGGCCCCTCCGCGACATGCCGAGGAGCAAGGAGCAATCAGCGCACGGGCCGCTGATTGATGCGGTTCATCGCCTTCTCGAGCCCGAGGCTCGTCACTAGCGAGACCGCCTCCGCGCCGCGGGTCAGCATCTGTTCGACGCTGGCCTGCTCCGTGGAGGGGAAGCCTTGTAGCACGAAATCTGCGGGGTCACCCCGAAAGTCAGGGGGCGGACGGCCGATTCCGAGGCGGATCCTGACGTAGTCTGGGCCGAGCGCGGCGCTTACCGAGCGGATGCCACGATTACCGCCGTCTCCCCCGCCCTTCTTCAGGCGAACGTCCGCGAACGGCAAGTCGAGCTCGTCATGAGCGACGATCAGCTCCGACGGCTTGATTTTGTAGAAGGTACACGCCGCCTGCACGCTGCGCCCCGACTCGTTCATGAAGGTCTGCGGGCGCAGCAGTAGCAGCTCCTCGTCTCCCAACCGGGCGCTGGCGATCTCGCCATGAAAGCGGTCGCGAAACGCGGAAGCTGGCACGCTGCATTGGCGTGCCAGCTCGTCGATCAATCGGAAGCCGAGGTTGTGACGCGTAGCTTGATAGCGAGGCCCAGGGTTCCCCAGTCCCGCGATCAAAAGCATGGCGTTACTTCTTGTCGCCCTTGGCCGGAGCCTTGGCCGCCGCCGGAGCCGCTGCCGCCGCACCTGCAGCCGGAGCCGCTGCTGCGCCCGGAGCCGCCGTCTCCTCTTCGCGCACGATTTCGTGGACGATGGAGGCGATGGTCTGCTCCGGCGGGAGACGTACGGAGACGCCTTCCGGCAGGGCCAGATCCTTGGGGGCAATGTGGCCGTCCAGATCCAGGTTGGTCACGTCGTGGACGATCTTGACCGGGATGTTGTTCGGCAGCGCGCGGATCGGCAACTTGCGGAACACCTGGCGGAGCGTACCGCCCTTGACCACGCCGACCGGCTTGCCCGGCAGCTCGAGCGGGACTTCCACGTCGACCGGCTGATCGAGGTGGATTTGCACGAAGTCCGCGTGCAGCAGGTGGCGAGAAACGGGATGGTACTGGTAGTCGCGGAGCAAGACCGTGAGGTTGTCCTTGCCGTCGACGTCCAGCTCGATGACGTTGTTGCTGCCGTAGGCGCTCGCCAAGACCTGCTTGACCGCGTCGGGCGAGACGGCCAGGGCCTGAGCCGGCAGCTGCTTGCCGTACGCGACGGCCGGGATCTTACCGGTGGCGCGCAGACGACTGGCGACACCCTTGCCGCTCTCGCTGCGACGATTGGCACTGACTTTGATCGATTCCATCTTCTCTTCTACCTTTGATGGGTCAGCGGGGAAACCGCCCAACCACCGCTAATTCGAGCTCGTTCAAACGAAGAGCGAGCTCACCGAGTCACTGTTGTGGATGCGCCGAATCGCCTCGCCGAGGAGCCGCGCGATCGAGATGTAGCGGATCTTCTTGCTGGCGCGCACCTCCGCGGAGGGCGCGATGGAGTTGGTCACTACGACCTGCTCCAGGGGCGACTCTTCGATGCGCTGCAGCGCGGGGCCGCTCAGCACACCGTGGGTCGCGCAGGCGAACACGCGACGCGCCCCGCCGTCCATGACCGCGCGCGCCGCGTTGCAAAGCGTGCCAGCGGTGTCGATCAAGTCATCGACGATGATGCAGTCTTTATCGCGCACGTCGCCGATGAGGTGCATCACCTCGCTCACGTTGGCGCGCTCGCGGCGCTTGTCGATGATGGCGAGCGATGCGCCCAAACGCTTGGAGTACGCGCGCGTACGCTCCACGCCACCGGCGTCCGGCGAGACGAACACGGTGTTGTGATCGAACGTGTGCTGCAGGTAGTCCGACAAGAACACCGGCAGCGCGTACAGGTGGTCGAACGGTATGTTGAAAAAGCCCTGAATTTGCCCGGCATGCAGGTCGACGCACACCACGCGCGAGACGCCCGCCGCCACCAGCAGGTCCGCGACGAGCTTGGACGTGATGGGCGTGCGCGGCGCGACCTTGCGATCCTGACGCGCGTAACCGTAGTAAGGGATGACGGCGGTGATGGAAGCAGCCGACGCGCGCCGCAGGGCGTCGCACATGATGAGCAGCTCCATCAAGTTGTCGTTGACCGGCGAAGAGGTCGGCTGGACGATGTACACATCCAGGCCGCGCACGTTCTCGCGTATCTCGCAGAACGTCTCCGCGTCGCTGAAACGCGACACGCGCGCTTCACCCAATGGAGTATCGAGGACCTTCGCGATCTCGCTCGCCAGCTCCGGATTCGCGTTTCCGGTGAAGATGCAGACTCTCTTGACCGCCAAGGTGACCAGCTACTCTTGCTACCTAAATCCGCGAAAGTACGGCATATATGCGCCGGGCGGGCTTTGGGCGGCGGACACCTAGCAAGCGAGACGCGCCCTGTCAACGGGGCGAGTCAGCGGATGTCCTGCGTCAGCGGTAAGGGTTTCTCAAGTCCACGTCATCCGCCGACTTTTTCTTCTTGGGGCGGACGGGGGCCGCGCCGACGTTTTGACCGCGGGGCGGCGAAACGACGGGCGCGGGCGGGACAACACTGAGCGCACTGGCCGGCGTCCGCGCGACCGTGGCTGCGGTCGGCGGCTCACTGGGGGCCGCGGAGGCCGCGGGAGCGGGCGGCGTGGGAAGCTCGGCATGGCCGGTCGCCGCCGGTACCGGCGCGCCGCTGCTCGAACGAGCAGAGCGCGTCAGCATGAAACCGCCGGTGCCGAGCAAGGCAACGAGCAGCAAGCCAGCCAGCACGAGCGGAAGGCGCGAGCGCGGCGGCGGCTGAACGGCGGAGAGCGATCCCGTGACCCCGCTGCGCGACGCCTCCAACGAGCCGGGGATCGAGATGGCCGCAGCCGAGACGCTGGACGAAGGCATGATACCGGAAGGCAACTCGGCAGGCGCGGTGCCCATCGGCTCACTGTGTGCGAGCCACGCGCGCACGTTGTCGCGCTGCTGAGCGATCTCGGGCCCGAGCACTTCGTTCACGTAGGCGGCGAGCTCGCGCGGGCTCGCGACTTTGTCGCCTGCTTCCGCTGCCCCTTCCAAGGCGTCCGCGAACGCAGCACAGCTGGCGAAGCGCTTGTCACGATCGCGGTCGAGCGCGCGCATCACCACCGCGCTCACTTCCTTGCTGACCTGGGGCGCGATCTGGTGGAGCAGCGGCACCGGCTCCGCGATGACACGAGAGAGGGTGGCGGCCTCGTTCTCCGCTTTGAACAGGCGCTTGTGCGCGAGGGCTTCCCAGACGACGATGCCAGCCGAAAACACGTCCGCGCGGCGGTCCAGCTCTTCCGCTCCCGCCGCCTGCTCCGGGGCCATGTAGGCGATTTTGCCCTTGAGCTGACCCACACGCGTCGCGGTCAATCGGCTCGCCGCGCGCGCGACGCCGAAGTCCGTGATGCGCGCGATGCCGTCCTGCCCAACGAGCACGTTCTGCGGTGAGACGTCACGATGCACGAGGTTGACCGGCTCGTTCTGATCGTCGTGGAGCTCGTGCGCGGCGTGCAGACCGGACAGCATGTCGATCGCGATCCGCAGCGCGATCGACACGGGGAGCTTGCGGGTGGTGCTCGCCGCGCGCGCCAGTAGACGTGCGAGCGTATCCCCCTCGATGTACTCCATGACCAGGTAATAACCGACCTGGCTGGCCCCCACCTCGAGGATGGGGACGACGTTCGGATGGTGGATGCGCGCGGCGATGCGTGCTTCATCCAAGAACATCTCGACGAACTCTTTTTCACCCGCGAGGTGCGGGTGCAGGCGCTTCATCGCGACGAATCGCTGAAAGCCGCCCATGCCGGTGAGGCGCGCCAGGTACACGGTGGCCATGCCGCCGGACGCGATCTCGCCCAACAGCTCGTAGCGATCGACGCGCTGACGGCCCGCGCCGGGATCGAAGAGCTTGGCAGCCACCCGCTTTCCTCAGAACCTTCCGATCGCCTGCAACCCGCCGCCGTCCACGCCGGCGTAGGGCGCGACGTTGACGCGCGGCCGCAGACGCTGGGCCGAGCTCGTCTCAGACTTGGCGCTCCAGTCCGTCAGGACCAGGCCGATGAGCCCCGTGATGGCAGCCGCGCCGGCGGTCACCCCAATCAGGACGTTGGTGCGACGTTGCTTGCTGAGCCCCTCTTGATAGAGGTCGCAGTCTTCGCGCTGCATGCGCTCGCCGCACTCCTGCCTGACCCGATCCGCACCGGGATTATTGATGGTATCGATGCCGCTCCACACCGTCACTCCGCCTAGCACGGCGGTGACGCCGGCGCTGACGAAGAACACTGTTGGCGACCAGCCGGCGGACGTCTTGCGGGCACCCTCGTCTTTCTGAGGGGTGGCGGTGGCGGCCGGCTCCGTGTCCCCGGGGTCGCTGGCGCCCGTGGCGGCGCCGGCCGCGACCGGAACGGCTGGCGCGGCGAACGTGAGCTCCCCTTGCGCGCCTGCCTGAGCCTGAATCTGCTTCGACTCACTGCGGTTGTCCGACCATCCGGCGCGGACCGTTAGCGCGCCGGGCGCGATGTAGAGGAGCCGCTGGGTGTCCGGCGCTCCGTGCACGAGCTTGCCGTTCACGGTGAGATCACACGGCTGATCGCAAGTGGCCGTGAGCTCGAACAAAACGGGACGCCCCCGCTTGGCCAAGTCCCCGGCCAAGCGCAGCAGGTTTTGATCCTCGGGATGACGCTTGAGCGCCAACGAAGCCAGCGTCGCCGCGCGATCCAGCTCGCCAGCTTTGTCCCGAGAACGAATGGCAAGCTCGATGGCGGCGGGGCTCGGGGCGTTGTTGTCCGCACGCTCGAACTGCTCGGCGGCCTCGACGAACTCCTCGGCCTTGTACGCTTCGCGCCCCTTGTCGAACGCTTCCGCCGCGACGCGAACTTGCGCGGGCGTGGGCTCGGACGTTCCGTCTTGGGCAAACGCCAACGGCCCGACGCTGAGCGACAGCGCCAGTACTGAAATCCGAAGAGCTGCTCTCATTCTTGTGCGGCCTCGCACGAAACCATCTTCCACAAACTACACCGATACTGGCGCTCGGGCGAGCAGCGCTCTCGGCAGTCTCGCGATTTGCGTTGCTCACCCAAACGAGCGAGTTGCCAAACCCGAGCCCGCCGTTTCCGCACGATGACGGCGGATTTTTACGATGTAGACCAATGTAGGCAGGCGCCGGGGTCGCCGGCGCCACTTACTCGTTTCCTCAGCTTCTCGAGACGTGAAAGAAGCGAGACGTCAGCTCATCTCGACGAGGAGCCGGTCCGGGTTTTCCAGGTAGCCGATGATCTCCTGCGCGAAGCCAGCGCCCACGTCGCCGTCGATGATGCGGTGGTCGAACGAGAACGACAGGTTCATCACGTCGCCAACGACGATCTGGTCACCCTTGACCACCGGTTTTCGCTTCATGGCGTGGACGCCCATGATGCCAACCTCTGGATAGTTGATGATGGGCGGCGCCATCAGCCCGCCCAGCTTGCCGAGCGAGGAGATCGTGAAGGAGGTGCCCCCCAGATCCTCTTTCTGCACTTTGCCGGCCTTCGCTGCGGCGCCGAGCCGCTCGATTTCCTTGGCAATCTCCACGATGCTCAGGCGATCTGCGTTACGCAGCGCGCAAACCATCAGGCCCGCGTCGGTCGAGATGGCGATGCCAATGTCGTAGTTGTGGCGAATGACGTGCTCCATAGCCGCTTCGTCCACCACCGAGTTGAGGCGGGGGTGCCGCTTCAACGCGGAGACCACGGCCTTGACCAAGAACGGGAGGAACGTGAGCTTGGCGCCGGAGCGCTCCGCGTGCGGCTTGAAGCGATCGCGCATCGCGATGAGCTCCGCGCAGTTCACTTCGTCGATGTAGTGGAAGTGGGCCGCGGTGTGCTTGGACCGCGCCATGTTCTCCCAGATGCGCTTGCGCATGCCACGCACGGGGACGCGCTCGTCCGACTCCTTGGATGCGGGGCGCGGCGCCTCGGGCAAGGCCGCGGGAGCCGGCGCTTGACCGCCAGCGGGGGCGGCGGCGCGACCGCCGGCGCCGCTCGAGGCGCGCTCTACGTCTTCCCGCGTGACCCGACCGGCCGAGCCACTCGGCGCCACCGTCTTCAGGTCTACGCCGAGCTCTCGGGCAAGCTTGCGCGTCGCAGGAGCGGCCAGCGGTTTGTCGCTGAAGTAGTCGCTGGCGGCGGGCGCCGCCTTGGACATACCTGGCAGCGTCTCCCGCAGGTCGCCCACCGCGCTCGCGACGGTGCCTTCCGCCTTCGCGGGAGGGTCGTTCTTCTTGGCGGGAGCTGGCGCCGGCTTGGCTTCCGGCGCGGGTGCGGCGGCTTCCCCGCCCCCGCCGACTTCCAGGACCACGAGGACCTCACCCACCGGCACGGTGTCGCCGACCTTGAAGCGGCGTTCTGCCACCTTGCCCGTTTTGGGTGCGCCGATGGTGACGGTGGCTTTGTCCGTCATCACCTCGACCATTTCTTGGTTCTCGCTGACGTCGTCACCTTCGTTGACGAGCCAGTTGACGATCTCGCCCTCGGCAACGCCTTCGCCAATGTCAGGCAGCTTGAACTCGAACTTCGACATCAGGGAGATCTCTCTTTCAAGCCCTGGCTACGTCGAGCAGGGCGGGCAAAATCCGGTGGGAAAGCGGCATATACTCCATCTCCAGCGTGTACGGGAACGGCGTATCGAAGCCCGTCACTCGTACGGGTGCGGCCTCCAAGTGATAGAAGGCGCGCTCCACGACCAGCGAGAGCAGCTCGGCACCGAAACCGAGCGTACGCGGCGCTTCGTGGACTACCACGAGCCGCCCCGTACGTTTCACGCTCTCCAGGATGGTGTTCATGTCGACCGGCCACAGCGTACGAAGGTCGATTACCTCGGCTTCGACGCCTTTTTCCGCGGCCTTGGCGGCCGCGTCCAGAGCTTCGTACAGCATGGCGCCGTAGGCCAGCACAGTGACGCTCGTTCCGGGGCGCACCACCCGGGCGCTCTCCAGCGGCACCGTGTACGCCCCTTCCGGAACGTCGCCCTTGGCCGCGCGGTAGAGGCGCTTTGGCTCGAAAAAAATGATGGGATCCGGGTCGGCCAAGCTCGCGAGCAACAGGCCCTTGGCGTCGTACGGGTTGGACGGACACACGACCTTGAGCCCCGGAACGTGGATGAACGCCGATTCTGGGTGCTGGGAGTGGTAGTGCCCACCCTTGATGGTCCGCGAACTGAATTTCGCAGATGGGCTTCATGCCGTAGAGGCCCATCCCGACGGCGCAACCGACGATGCCGTTCTCACTCAGCGGAGTGTCGATGACACGCTCGTCACCGAACTCGTCGAAGAGGCCTTGCGTGACGCGAAATACTCCGCCCACCTTCCCGACATCCTCGCCGAGGACGACCACGTTCGCGTCGGCCCGCATGGCCACGCGAAGCGCGTCGTTGATCGACTGGACCATGTTCATTTGCGGCATTATCAGGCTCTGTCTGGCACCGAGGCGGTCCGAGAATTCCTAGAGATCCGGAGAGTTCCGAGAGTTCACAAAGAGGTAAGGAGGCGCGGAGCAAGAGATTTTGGGGCTTCGCGCTGGCTCCCGCCGCGGGAAGCGCCCCGGGCCAGTCGCATCCGGCCCGACCCTCGTGGTCTGCGAGCGCGAAGCCTTACTGGACGAAGGCGGCAGCGCGAACCCCAAGATCTCGATCTTCCGATCTTCCGATCTTCCTGTGAGAAAATCTC
>JAQSWN010000033.1 GCA_029266615.1 Polyangiaceae bacterium | reverse complement strand
GGGGACGCGCGAGAAACGTGCGAAGCGCTCGGTCGCGCCTTGGACATCGACCATTTGCGCCCCGAAGTGCCGCCCGCCGAACGAGGCGACGAGGTCCGACGTCTCAGAGACGGCGGTGCGGTCGTGGCCGTCGTCGGCCGCACCCCCATCGACGACAGCGCCTTGTCCGCGGCGGACGTCTCGGTCGCGCTCTCGGTGGCCGGCTCCAGCGCGTCGGAGTGGAGCGTACAGCTCGCCTCGGACGACGTGCGCGACGCCGCCTACTCGCTGCGGGTCGCTCACCAAGCTCATCGCGAGGCCCAACTCGGCTATGCGCTCATCCTTGCCCCGGCGCTTGGCGGCGTCGTGGTCGCGGCCTTCGGGTTCGCGCCGGCGGCGCTGGCCCCAGTCCTCACGTGCCTCGGTACCGCAGTGGCGCTTTCGCGCCTGGGAAACGAGCGCTAATGTCGCACGAAGCCCCGCCCGTTTCGACCCCTGGCGTCCCGCCCTTGACCCGAGCCCGGGCGCCGGGGATAGATACCCGGGTGAAGAGCGGGGAAATGACCAAAGCCCAGTCCAAGCCCCGGCTGCCAGACCAAGAGCGGCTGCGGCACGACCTCAACGAGTACATGCTCAAGCGCGGTCTCCGCTCCACGGAGCAACGCCGCTTGATCATCGATATTTTTTTCGACGCGCGCGAGCACATCACGATCGACAGCCTGCTCAAACAGGTGCGAGCGGTGGACGCGCGCGTGGGCTACGCGACCGTGTACCGCACCATGAAGCTGCTCTCGGAAAGCGGCGTCGTGCAAGAGCACAAGTTCGGGGACGGCTTCACTCGTTACGAGCTAGCGGACGAGGACGCCCATCACGACCACCTCGTGTGCTTGGAGTGCAACAAGATCATCGAGTTCGAAGAGCCCCAAATCGAGGTTCTGCAGGACCGCGTGGCGAAGCGCTACGGCTTTCTGGTGCGCGCCCATAAGCACGAAATGTACGGCGTCTGTGCGGAGTGTCAGAAGCCGAAGGCGGGCCGTAACGGTCGCACCGCTCGCAGCTAACCCGCAGCCGCGACCAGCGTGCGTTTGTCCGTGAGCACGAGGTCGCAGGGCACGTCGTGCGGTAGCGTGGGCAGCTCCATCAAGAGCTGAAAGTCGAACGCCACCGCCACGGCTTTGCCCGGTGGACACACGTCCGGCAAGAGCGAGTCGTAAAAGCCCGCGCCGTAGCCGAGGCGGTGTCCGCTCGGCGCTACGGCGAGCGCCGGCACGAACACGAGCTCCACGTCCGCTCGCGCGGCCTGCTCGGCCCCTGGGGAGGGTTCGAAAAAACGGCTGCCGCGCGGAGCCAGCTCCGCGAGCGAGCTCGTGAGCCGCAAGCCGGAGACCCAAGCCTCGCCGCGTTGCTCCAGAAATGGATAGTAGACGCGCTTACCGGCCGCGCGCGCGACGGCGTCCAGCGCGCGCAGGTCGACCTCTTTGCGATCTTCCATCGGGTAAAAGAGGGCGACACTGCCGGCGCTTTCGAATGCCTCCAGGGCGGTTGCGCGGGCTACGACCTCTGCGCTCCTCAAGGCCAGAGCGTCACCCGGGTGCGCGGCTCTCACCGCGCGCATGCGCTTGCGAAGCTCCTTCTTGGCGGCTTCGATAAGCTCGCCGACGTACGTGGCATCGAACGAGGGCATGACGAATGGTAGGGCAATGGTAGCCTCCCCCGGTGCAGCGCGCCTACCTCATTCCGGCCTATCAAGCCGTGGCCAGCGTCGAGTCGGTACTGACCGGCTTGCGCGAGCGAGATCCGGAGGGAGCCCTCTTGCTGGTGGATGATGGCTCGACGGACGGCACCGGCGACGTGGCGCGCCAGCTGGGAGTGGACGTGGTGACGCACGACGTAAATCGGGGCAAAGGCGTCGCCCTGCGCAGCGGCTTCGCTTGGCTCCGCGAGCGAGGGTTCGAGACCGCCGTCACGGTAGACGCAGACGGCCAGCACCGCTCGGAAGATGCGGTCATGCTCGCGCGGCACCCGGCAGAGGCAGGCGCCATCGTGCTCGGCGTTCGCGACCTGGTGCGCGACGGCGCCCCCAAACCAAGTCGTTTCTCCAACAAGTTCTCCAACTTCTGGGTCTCGCGCTTCGCCGGCCGGCCCCTCCGCGACACGCAATGCGGGCTCCGTCGCTACCCACTGGCGGCGACGCTCGCGCTCGGTTCGGACGCGCGCGGTTACGGCTTCGAGTGCGAGATGTTGGTGCGCGCCGCGCGGCGCGGCATCCCGATCGTGGAAGTGCCGGTGGTCGTTTACTATCCGCCGAAAGAGCAGCGCGTCTCGCACTTTCACGTCGCGCTGGACCCAGCCCGCATCGTCGTGCGCTTGGTCCACACCGCGCTCACGGTGCCGAGGTCCAAGGCTTCGTGAAGCGCGCCCTACGCATCGCACTCGTGGTCGTGGCGGCGCTGCTCGCGAGCGTCTTCATCTTTCACGTCGCGGTGCGACGCGCAGCCCGGCTCGAAGCCCCCTCCCTCGAGCTGCCGCGACGTGAGGTCGTGAGCGCCCAAGGCCTCCGTCGCTTCGGGGAAGCGTACGCGCGTCCGGTCGGCGGCATCCTTCAAGTCGGCTTGAGCGGCACCCCCGTGGAGATCGGCTACGCCCACGCCCGCCTCCTCTACCCCGAGATGGTCGAGAACGAAGGCATCTTGCTCGCACGCTTCGAGGAGCAGGTTCCGCTGCGCGCCGCGCGCTCGCTTCTGATGGATCTCGCGCAGCTCCGCTACCGGGAGGTGGACCGCGAGATGTCGGCGGACCGGCTGCGCGAAATAGCAGCCGGATCGTACGGATTTCAGCCGGACCCCTACTCGCATCTGTTCCCCACGTTCCAGCGCTTCGTGTACCTGAATGCGCTCTACGACATCTCGCTCTCGTTCGAAGGCTCGCCGCTCATCGGCTGCACCCCGTTCACGTTCGACGGCGCGGCCACGTCCGACGGCTCGGGCGTCCTGGCGCGCGCCTTCGACTTCGAGGTGGACGAGATTTTCGACCGTCGCAAAGCCGTCTTCCTCGTACGCGAACAGGGCAAGCTCCCGTTTGCCTCCGTCGCGTGGCCGGGCCTGGTCGGCGTGGTGAGCGGGATGAATTTGGAGGGCGTGGCCGTCGTCGTACACGGAGGCCGAGCGCGCGAGCCGCGCGCCTCGGGCGAGCCCGTAGTGCATGCGCTGCGGCGCGTTCTGTCCGAAGCGCGCACGACGGAAGACGCGGTGCGGTTGCTGGCCGAGCGCTCGCCCATGGTGAGCCACATCGTGATCGCGACCGACGCCCACGGCCACTCCGTCGTCATCGAGCGCGCCCCCGGCTTTCAAGACGCGGTGCGCGCCCTGCCCCCGCGTGCCGCGACCACGAACCACTTCGAGTCAGAGCTGAGCCACGACCCCAAGAACCTGCGCGTCCGGGAGCAGACCTCCACCCTGCCCAGGCGGGCGCGTGGAGACGCGCTCGTTGCGCAGCTGCCGACCACGGAGACCATGTCGCCGGCCGGCGCGGCGCGACTCCTCCGCGATCGCAACGCGGCGTCAGGGGCGGCGCTGCCGCTGGGAGACCGGCGCGCCATCGACGCGCTCATCGCGACTCACGGCGTCATCATGCAGACGGGGCCGCGAGTTCTGTGGGTCAGCGACGCGCCGCACCTGCTCGGGAAGTTCCGCGCCTTCGATCTGCGGCGCTTACTTTCGCCCGATTACGATCCGGCTCAAGATACCGCCGAGCTCGAGGCGCTGCCGGAAGACGAGCTATTGACGAGCGGCGAGTACGCTAAGTGGAAAGCCGGGCAACCGTAGCTCAGCGCTCGAGGCCAATCCACGCGCCGCCGCACGCGAGCCCAAAAGCGAGCGGCGCGACTGCGAGCGCGAAGAGCACGCCCAGCGGGGCGACCAACGCCAAGATCCCGATGATGGACGCCAGCGCGAGCGCGGCCGAAAGCGCCGGCTCGAGCACGCCGACGGAGGAGCTAGCACGAGCTACGAGGTACCCCGCGATGGGAAACGCCGCGAGGAGCGCGGCCCCCAGCAGCGCGAGCGGGCCTGCCGAAGTCATGTCAGTCTCGTCGGCGGTCGAAAAGTCCACGCCCAGCCGGTGCCCGAGCGCCACGGCCGAGGCGAGCAGCACGAACATCAGCCCGATGTTCACGAACGCGCCGAGCACGACCCACCCCACCTTCAGCGGTTGATCGCGCGGGTTCAGCGCCTCGGTCACCAAGCTCAGCCGGGGCGGCTCCGGCAGATGCAGCCGGGCTAGTGTCACGCGATCCGGGCTCACCTCGCGCAGCACCGAGGCAGCGCCGATCGCGACGAAGACCAGGAGCGGCACGACCGCGATTAGAAACCCTGGCCCCCGCCCCCACACGATGTGGCCGTACAGACCGAGCATCGCGACGGCAGCGAGCCAGGTGATCGCAAACCAGCCGCCGCTCTGCCCGCGACGGGCGCCCAGCACGTAGCCCCAAAGCCCCGTAAAAAACAGGTGCACGGGGATCTGACACACCACTCGCAAGCCGAGCACCCAGTCGAAGGGCGTGGTGAGGAGTCGGTACACGCCGAGCGCCGCGGCAAAACCACCGGCGGTCGCGGCCGCGTAGCAAAGGCCCAGGCGCGGCCCGTCGATGCGACGCATGCGGTAGAGCGGCCACACCACGAACGTCTTGCCTGCCTCCTCCAGCGGCGCGGCGAGCAGAAAGCTCGCCAGCAGCGCCGACGTGACCCCCGCCGAGCGCACTTCGAACGAAAGCTCCGTGAACGCGAGTACCGCCCGCTCCACCAGCTGCGAGAGCACCGCCACGGCAGCGCCGAGCGCGAAGACCAGCGTCGTCAGCCGTCGGGAGGCGTGGCCGAGCGCGCTCACGCGACGGAACACGAAGTAGACCGGGAGCGCCGACAGCGCCACCACCAGCGGAGCGAAGACGAAAATCAAAAGTGCAAACCGACGACCGCGGTCAAGCTCGTTCCCGCGCCGATGCTGGAGCCGTCTTTCGAGTAGACGGCCGCTTCGTCTCCGCTCGTGCTCGTTTCCGCGCCGTCAACCTTGGCGCGAGACAGAAACAGGAGATCACCGCTCAGGTTACCGCCGACGGAGAAGGTATTGCTCAGGTAGTAGTCGAGGCCGGCCCCGATGCGCGCGTGCACGCCTCGCGCCTTCGCCTCGGAAGTAGCCGGCGCATCTGTGGGGAGGGAGCCGAGCGCGGCGTAACCAGCCGCGACGTTGAAGTACGGCTCCAGCTTCCCGATCGGGATACGAAAACCGCCTTCGGCGTCCAGCGTCCACAGCTGCCAGTCTTTGAAGGTGCCCATGCGAAAACGCGCGCCGACCGTGAACACCAAAATGCGCGCTCCGATACCGGCGCCATACATCAGCCCCGTTTGGGTGGTCTTCACCAGCTTAGGATCGACGAGGCCGTCCCCCTTGAAGGTTTGGAGCCCCAAGTGCTGCGCGCCGACCTCGGCGTTGAGCCAGATCCATTCGAGGCCTCGGCCGGCGTCTTCCTGGTCCGCCTTGGCCAACTCTTGCTCTGGCGATGGCGGCGCGTTTTCCGCAGGCGCAGGCTGGGTGCTGTCCACCGCCTCGGGCGGGCGAAGGCCGCCGGACTCCAGGTTCGTAGCCGGCGCGGACGCCGGTGCGGGTTGTTGAGCCAGCACCGGCAGCGCGAGGCACACGAGGGCCGGAACGGTAAGCAAGAGCGAGCTCTTCATGCCGGCAGCATACCCCGGCTCCGCCCGATTTCGATCTGGCGCGTCACGATCTCGGAAAGGCCGTCCAGCTCTGGGTATTCGCCGAGGCGTGACAGCGCGCCCCGCACCATCTCCAGGGTCGGCACGAAGTAGCGCAAGTAGCTCGCGTCACCACGCGTGCGCTCGAAGAAGACGAAACGCCCCGCGTCCTTGAGCTTGCGCTGCACCGTGATGACGTCCAGCTCGAAGGCGAGCGCGCGACGCTCCACGTCGGAGGCTCCGCTCGCCCGCGCGTAGTCGTCCAGTCGGGCTTCGACGAACGCCGAGTCGAACTCCTGGTAGCTGTCTCGGAGAAGCGCGACCAAGTCGTAAGCGCGCGGACCGAGCAGCGCGTCTTGGAAGTCTATCCACGCGACGCTGTCGTCGGGGAGCACGAGCAGGTTGCGGCTCTGGTAGTCGCGGTGGGTGAAGCCCTGCGGGAAGCTCATGATCGTGTCCACCAAGAAGCTCGTCGCCCGCCCGAACGTCGCTCGCTCTTCGCCCGAAAGAGCGACCCCGAGCGCCTCCACGCCCCATTCACGAAAGTGGGCGAGCTCCCAACCGAGCAGCTCTCGGTCCAGCCGGCGCGTGCTCACGATGCACCCCGCGGGCAGCTCCGCCAGCGCGCGTTGGGCGACGGCGAGATCCGTCACCGCTCGCTCGTACAACTGGGGGCGCGCGGCCGGGTCGCGCGCGCAGCGTTCCGCCAAGGTTTCGCCCAGGTCCTCGACGACGAGCAGTCCTTCGTCCGGTAGAGCCCCGAACAAACGCGGCACCCGAACGCGCGCTTTTTCCAACAGCTCGCGGACCTCGAGGAACGGGAGCGGTCGTCCAAGCTTGCGCGACAACTCGCGCTCGGGAGCATCTTCGGGAAGCCACATGACCATGGCAAGCTCGCCGGTCTCGCGTCGCATGCGAAAAAATTGCCTTGGCGAAAGACCGCCCGGCTGTCGCACCAGTGCCGGTGGCGGCTCGCCGAGGCACTTCCCGACCAGCTCGTCCAAAGCGACAGGGGGCCGGGCGAGGTTAAGTTTCTGGAGCGTCACGAAAATGGAGTACCTGGTCCCCGCGGCGCGGCAAAATTTTGCCACTTACACGCTGAATTTCGAAAAGTTTCAGGCATGCTGCCGAGCCCATGCCCCTGGCTCGGCTCGGAAATGGCTGGCTTCCTCGGATCGAACGCGTGCTGCACGAGGTGCCCGCGTCGTGTGGGCTCTCGCTCACCCTCGAGGCAGCAGCGCGAGACCAACTCGTCAGCTGGCTGGATCTCGTCGTCGTCTGGAGCGAGCGCGTCGACCTCACCGCCGCGCGCGACGCGGACACCCTCGTGGACTTACTGCTCGCTGACGCGGCTTTGCTGGCGAGCACGCCGCTTTCCGGCGCGGTCATCGACGTTGGCAGCGGCGTGGGCGCCCCCGCAATTCCGCTTGCGATTCTGCGGCCCAACCTGAGCATGACGCTCGTGGAGCCCCGCGAGCGACGCGCGGCGTTCCTGCGCACGTCGTGCGGCACCCTCTCCCGTCCTGACATCCGTCTCTTGCGCGCGCGCTCGATGGAGGTAGAAAACGAGTCTTGCGACGTGGCGATCTCGCGCGCCACCTTGCCCCCACCGCTTTGGCTGCCCGAAGGCGCGCGCCTCGCCAAGAGCTCCGTATGGGTGCTGCTCGGTCAAGACGAGCCCCCGACACTCCCTTCATGGATTGCAGACTTGGATCTTAGCTACGACTGGCCGCTCACCGGCGGGCGCCGCCGCGCAGTGCGTTACACCCGCCAGCCGGCGCACGGCGTAAGCGCCCCGGGCTCGTGAACCGGCGCTGTCTGTGTCCCCGTCCGCCCGCATGGGGCCCCGACAGAATGGTGAGACGTTTCAGCCACTTACCCTTGCCGCACCGCGCCAGTGACGACCAGCGGATAAATCGGACCGGGTCCGGACACTTACATGTCACGCGGGTCGCAATCGCGGCCCCAACGCCCCACCCCGGCTCGGTTCGTAAAAGATCAGGAAGATTCGAACCACCAGCCCCGTACATCCAATCAGAAGCTCGACGGGATGTAGGCCCATGAGAGCTCGGAACTTTTCTGACTGTTTTGATCTTCAAGGTGGCACTTCTCCGTATGCGAGCGGGCTCGACGCCGGCAGCCTCAGTCTGAATAGAGAAGCAGTCACCCCGTCCAACCGTCCAGCCCCAACTATCCCGAGGTAAGTCTCAGATGAACACCAAGCACACCGTGAACGCCCCCGCTGTCTCTGGCCACCGCAGCATGCTGCGCCGTTTCGTGACCGTAGCAACCATGGGCGCGCTCATGTTGGGCGTCGCGTCCGCCTCGGCGGACAAGGGTCGTGAGGGCAAAGGCCGGTACTCGGTCACCACCATCGCAGGCGTCGGCGACAACTACACCGGCAAGTTGGACGTCAAGGGCGAAGGCAAGTTCAAGGTGGAGGACAAGGGCGACGCCCTCGTTTTCATCTCGCACATCGGCGGCGGCAAAGACCTGAACATGAAGGACGGCCGCCAGAAGCACACCTGCGGCGACGACAAGGGCGAAGGCAGCAAGCTCCCCGGCCTCAAGGGCGACAGCAAGGTCCGCATCGTGATCCAGAAGAGCGCGCTCACCTTCCCTGAAGGCGGCAAAGAGGCGAGCGGCACCGCTCCCGGCAAGCTCAAGTTCCTGGACAAAGAGTCGACCGTGAACGTGAAGTACACCGTCAAGGAAGACGGCGGGAAGTACACGATCAAGAACGCCAGCTTCGACTTCGACTACACGAAGCACATGGCGGACGGTAAGAAGGTCTGCCTGATGCTCGTCTGCGTCCGTCCGACCGTCACGATCAACATCAACGACGGCGTCGTCGAGAAGTAAGCGCTTCGAACGTACTCTCCGGACTGCCGGAGGGGCCTTCGTCCTCGAACCCGCGGTGCTCCGGCGCCGCGGGTTTCGCTTTGTTGCAGACAAGCGCGCGGCGCGTCCCAGTTCGAGCTGCCCACTTCCACTATTTCCCGTGAGAAAGCGGGAAACCGAAGTTGACTCGGGGGCGCGAGCGCGGCAAAAGTCTCGCCCTATGCAGAGCTCTGGTCGCGGCCAAATCGCCGCGCAAACCCTACGCGCGGCGCGGCTGCTCCTGCGTGTCGCGTTGGTCGCGCTGCCGCTCCTGGCCGTGTTCGCTCCCAAGGAAGCGCACGCCTACGCCTGGATGATCAAGCGCGGCTATCCTTCTTGCCCCGCGTGCCATGCCGATCCGTCTGGTGGTGAGCTGCTCACCGGGTACGGTCGGATGATCAGCACGCTGACGCTCAGCACCAACTGGTCAGGCGAGCAAGCGAGCAACAAGCACGGGCTGACGCGCCGCCTCGCTCGCGGCCCCGAGAGCTTCGCCGCAGGTGCCAAGGGCGCAGGCGAAGAAGAAAAGGCAAAGGCGGAAGACGCAGAGGGCGCGTCTGCGGACGGCGCCAAGCCTACCGCGGAAGCGACTGAAGGCTCTAGCGCCAGCGCGGAGAGCGATTCGGACAGCGATAGCGACTCGGACAGCGATAGCGACAGCAGCGAGTCGGCCGCGCCCGCTGCGTCTTCGTCTTCCGAGCCCTCGGGCGAATCCAAGTTCCCGAACTTCCTCTTCGGCGTCGTCGACTTGCCGGAGTGGCTGCTACTGGGCGGCAGCTACCGCCACCTCAACCTGTTGAAGGTCGGTGACGACACCGAGTTCCGCACCTTCCCGATGATGATGGATCTCTACGGGCAGGCGCAGTTCGGCAACTTCAAGATCGGCGGCAGCATCGGCGGCGCTCGCGTCGCAGCCGGTTCTCCGTACGCGCGGCGCGCGCAAATCACGACGAATCAGGGCAAGGAGTGGAACCTGATCTCGCGCACCCACTATATCGGGTACGACATTTTGCCCGAGCTCACGGTACGTGCGGGCCGCCTCAATCTGCCCTTCGGCGTGCGCCTCCCCGAGCACACGATGTGGGTGAGGCAAGCGACCAATACGGATCGCGAGTCGAGCCAGCAGCACGGAGTGGCGTTCGCCTACGTGGGCGAAAAGGTCCGCGGTGAAGTGATGGGCATCGTGGGCAACTACCAGCTCAACCCGGACAAATTCCGCGACCGTGGCTACGCCGGCTACCTCGAGTACCAGACCGGCGAGGCGACCTCGATCGGCGTGAGCTCGATGTACACGTTCTCCCAGGCGGACCGACTCGACCAAGTCGACTTGAAGACCATGCGCCAAACCCACGGCCTCATGGCTCGGGCTGGGTTCGGCGAAAAGTTCGCGCTGCTCGCCGAGGCGGATGCTCTCATCCAATCACGCCGGGAGGTCGGTTATGTCGGCTTCGCCCAGTTCGACATGGAGTTCATCCAGGGCCTCCACTTCATGGTCACGGGGGAAATGCTAGACCAGGGCGTGAAGAAGGTCGGCGCGGGCGCTCCCACTCCGGCCCGCATTGCTGGTGAAGGCAAGCCCAGGGTCGGCGGCTGGCTCTCCGCGGTCTGGTTCGTCTACTCCCATTTCGACGTTCGCATCGACGCCATCAAGCGCACGGGCGAAGACGTTCAACTCCTCGGCCAAGTCCACGTTTACCTCTGAGACGTCCGATGCAGACTTCAAGAACCTTTCAGCTCTCGCTCGCGGCCCTGGTTGCTGCGGTCGGCATCATAGCCACGCCGTCGCCAGTCCAGGCGATCGAGCAGTTCCCGGGTGCTCTTCAGGAAGCCGCCGGGCTCGCCTGCGCTCCGTCTTGCACCGTCTGCCACACCACGAACCCCGGAACTGCAAACACCTGGGGAAAGCCACTGGGCGCAGCTATGCGAGTTCGGGGGGCGACTAAAGACAAGGCCGAGGCCGGCATCAAGGAGGCCTACGCTAAGCTGGTCGCCGATGCGAACGGCGGCGACGCTACCGCCAAGGATTTGATCGACAAACTGCAGGCCGGCATTGCGCCCGATTCGGGCGCCGAGCTGTGCCAGATCACCTACGGCTGCGGCGCGCGCATCGCGAAGGACGAGCCGCGCGACGACTGGTCCGCGCTCTTGTTCGTCGCCGGTGCGATGGGCTTCGGCGCCTTCTTGCGCCGCACCAGGCGTCGCTAATCGACGCCTGGCATAGGAGCGTCGCCGCCTTACGATGAGCGGCGCTCCAGCAAAAAGAGCGGAACCGCACGCAGCGGCTCCGCTCTTTTCATTCAAGGCTTCAAGGAGTGGCGCCTGCCGCGCCCGCCTCCGCCGAGGGAGCCCCTGCAGCGCCGCCTTCGGCTACCGGAGGACTACCGCTCGCGCCACCGACCGACGACGTATCTCCCGCGGCGCCCGTGTCGCCACCGGTGCCAGCGCCAGTGCCGCTCGAACCGGGCGCTTCGCCCGCGGCGCCGCCTGCAGGTACGCCGCCCGAGCCCGAGCTCGGCACGCCGCCGTCGCTCGGTTGCATCGTGCTGCCGTCGCCACCGTTGTTGCTGGGACTGCCGCCGACGCCGTCGGGGATCTTGCTACGATCGACGTCCGTGATCAGCGTGCAAGCGGCTGCCCCGAACAGCACGCCAATGGAAGCCAAGAGCAAGGGGTTGGAGAGACGCATCTGAACTTTCACCTTTGCGTCGGTGACGACGCTTTCGGGCATTTTTCATCGGGATTACGCGCGAGCGCAAGCAACAAAACGCCTTCGAGGCACTAACCTCCGCGGAGAATCAACCTTAGCCCGGCCTTGGGGCTGGACTTGGCGCTGAAATCGCTCGTTGAGGCAGATTCGACGCGCGCGGGCTTTTTGCGCGATGCGGCGCCCCCGCTGAGCTAACCACCGGGCGTGCAGGTTCACCTCATCGACGGGACGTTCGAGCTCTTTCGCGCCTACTTCGCCGTTCCGAAGACCCGGAGCGCGAATGACGTCGAAGTCGGGGCTGCGCGCGGGCTCATGCGCGGCTTCGCAGCGCTGCTCGCCTCGGGCGAGGTCACCCACGTCGCGTGCGCGTTCGACCACGTTATCGAATCGTTCCGCAACGACTTATTCGCCGGGTACAAAACCGGAGAAGGCATCGATCCCGATCTGTACTCTCAGTTCGGGCTCGCGGAGCGAGTCACGCGAGCGCTCGGCATCGTCACTTGGCCCATGATCGAATTCGAAGCCGACGATGCCATCGCGACGGCGTGTCATCGCTTCGCGCTGGACCCGAGCGTAACGCGCGTGGTCATCGCATCGCCCGACAAGGATCTCACGCAGTGTTTGGTCGAGCCCAAGGCGGTGTGCTGGGATCGCATTCGGAACACGAGGCTCGACGCGGCAGGAGCGCTCGCGAAGTTCGGGGTCGGGCCCGCCTCGATCCCGGACTACCTCGCGCTGGTCGGTGACACCGCTGACGGCATCCCCGGCATCCCGCGCTGGGGCGCCAAGTCCGCGGCGACGGTCCTCGCCGAGTACCACCACCTGGAGGCGATCCCTAACGAGGCACGCGAGTGGCGAGTGAAGGTGCGCGGGGCCGAGGTGCTGGCGCAGAACCTCGCCGCGGAGCGCGAAGCGGCTCTACTGTACCGTCAGCTCGCGACGCTGCGGCGGGATGCCCCACTCGCCGAAACCCTGGACGACCTGCGTTGGCGCGGGGCGCCCCAAGCCGAGCTCACGGCGCTGTGCGAAGAGTTGGGCGAGACGAGCGTCCTGGAACGCCTGCGAGGCAAGGGCCAGGCGTGAGGATCGGTCGGCCGGCGACAGCTCGCTCGTCTCCGTCTTGCGCGGGGTGGCGATGCGTTGCAGTCGGCTGAACGTCGTCGTGCGCTGATCCAACCCCGGCCATTGCGAAGAGCAGCGCCGACCCGCGTAACCGTTCAGCGTGGCTTGAACCCAAGGCACGCCGCTGCGGCTGCAGGTGTAGTACGCGCGGCGGAGCGCGTCCGACGCGGCGCGCACCTGTACCGCCGTATTCTCGATGCCGTGCAGCTGCTCCCACACGGGCTCGGTGAAGAGGTTCTTGTGGAGCTGCCAAGCCGAGCGCGCTCGGCCGCGGTCGCACTCGTGCGGCTTGCACTCTCCGCGATGAATGCGAAGCGAGAAGGTGCTCTCGTGATACCCGATCGTAAGGAGTAGGGCGGCCCACTCTCGAGGGGGGCGGGGCGCGTCTCGGCTCACGTCGGCCACCGCGGCCGCGATGGCCGCGAGCTGACCGTCCTTACGCGCGTCGCCTCGGTCTTCCACGAAGCAGGGCAAGGAGTCCACTGCCGCTCGCACCCACGCCGCGTGATCGCTCTCGGCGAGGGCGATGGTCGCAAAGCACAGCGCCAGGGGCAACGCCTGAGCGGCGACGAGTCTTTGTAGCAGGTGCCTCATGGCCGGCTCGAAGGCCCCTGTATAGCCGAACACGAGCACACGGCAAGTCACGCCCCGGTAAGGCGGGAGTCTGGCCAGATCGCGAGCCACTCCTCGGCGAGCTCCGTGTCGAAGAACTGAATGAAGGTCGCCTCCGGGACGTCGGCTGCGCGCAGCGTCTCCACGACGCGCCCAAGTCCCGTTTCGAGATGGTAAAGCGAGAGATCGACGTAGGTCGTCTGCACGCCAAAGCCGACGCCAGTCACCGCCCCGATTCCAGCGACGGCGTTCGCGAGCGCATGCTCGATGGCGGTGCGTCTTGCCACACGCTTGCCCATCTCGCGCTCCTTGTCCTCGTAGCTGACGAATACGAAGTGCTCTCCCACGCGCGAGAAGCGACGGGACGAGCACGGTGCATCGTCCAGGTAGCAACGAAGCAGCTCCGGCGTGCAGGTGCTGGCGAGAACCAAATCGCCTTTCCGCTCGGCACGCTCCTCGGCGAGCGGCTCGATCTCGAGCAACGTCCAATCATCGCGTTCGACGTGGGGGTCAACCTCCGCGAGCGCCCCTGCGCTTTCGCTCTCGGGGCGCGCGATGAGCGGCGCTTCGGGCAGGCCCCGCAGAACGCCGAGCGTCGCCGCGGCAACGGTATCGAACAGCTCTTGCACCTGCAGCGTGGTGCGCGGCGCGCGCACGTCCAACACCCGGAGCGACGGGAAGCGCGGCGCTGGGACGACGTGCACCGCGCCGAGCCAGGTTTCGAAGACGCGATCTCCAAGGACAGCTCGAACCAGGTTTTCCGCGGCATTTTGCTCATTTTCGGAGCCGGTTCCGCCGGGCACACCGACCGTTACCTCGAGCAGGTGGCCGCGCCCGAAGCCCGCGCGCAGCGTGGCGCGCGTGAGATCGACGCCGTGGGTCGCCATGACCTCGCTCAGCGCTCGCTCGAGAGGGACGGCGGCGCGACCGAGCGAAAGCACGCACCCCACGTCGTCCGGAGCTTGCGCTAAGAGCAGCTCCGCGAGAGGCCAAGCCGAGCTCGTCAGCGCGCTCAGCTCGGCGATCCGAACGGAGCCCTCTTCTTCGACGAACAGCTCGAGCCTCGCGTCGAGCTCACGCACCAAGGTGCACGCAAGCGTGACGTCGCCAGCGCGGAGGCTCCGCCAAATATCTCGGGCGCCTTCACGCAAGCCTTCGCGCTCGATCGCTTCCTCCACTGACGGCTCGCCGAAACGCACGCGCATCATCGCCTCCGCCGACGAGGCTTGCGCGGCGGACCATACTCGACGATCTCCACCTTCACCTTCACGACGCCCGCGCGGAGCATGCCGAGATGCTCCGCCGCCGCGCGCGACAAATCTACGATGCGTCCGCGCGGACCGAACGGGCCGCGATCCGTGACGCGCACGTAGACGCTCTGCCCGGAATCCCTGCGAGTCACTCGCAACACGGTGCCGAAGGTCAAGTTGCGATGCGCGGCCGTGAAGTCGTGCGGCTGATAGGGCGCTCCGCTGGCGGTGCTCCGGCCCGCGAAGGCGTCCGAATAGTAGGAAGCGCTGCCGTGCTGCACGGCGAGCGCGCGCGTCCGGGCGTAGCGCTGAGCGAGCTGCTCGCTGCTCGGCCCGCTGCCGGCCTTCGGCGGCTCCGTGTGTCTTTCCGCGGGCCGAGAACGGTGCGCAGGGCCGGACACGGCCGCCTTGTCCTGACGGAGACGGACGTGCGCGGCCTGGGAGGCGGGTGGAGCCCGGAACCGTGGCTCTCTAGCAGGCGGCTCCTTTGCGCAGGCGCCGAGCGCGAGCAACCAAGCCGCAGCGACGAGGCGCATGCTCCTCCGCATTGCCGCACTTCTAGCGGATTTCGCTAGCGAGCGAAAGTCACTGCCAGTCGAAGGCCGTGACACGTTGGCGCATCGACCGCGGGGAGGCGCGATTTCGAGATTTCGCGCTAAGGTCCCGCGCCGTGTCGGTGCACATTTCCACAGCGACGCCCCTGGACCACAACGCTGCCCAGCAAGATTCGAGCGGCGCGCTGCGGCCGAAGCTGTCACGCGAAGGCGTGCGGCTCGGCGAGCGACTCGTGCCGCTCCTCTCTGGGTCCGTGCACTACTTCCGCTTGGAGCCGGAGAGCTGGCGCGCGTGTCTGGAGAGCCTGCGCGACATGGGCTGCACGGTGGTCGACGTGTACGTGCCTTGGAGCGCTCACGAGGACGCGCACGGCGCGTTCGACTTCGGTCGGTACAACCCCGCCCTGGACGTGGTGAAGTTCTTGCGCATCGCCGAGGAGCTGGGCTTGTTCGCGCTCGTGCGACCCGGGCCGCACATCAACGCCGAGCTCAGCGGCTTCGGCCTACCGGAGCGCGTGCTTTGGGATCGCGACTGCCAGGCGCGCTCTGCGGGCGGTCAAGCGGTGGTCTTACCGATGCCGCCGCTGGCGTTCCCGGTGCCGAGCTACACGAGTCGCAAACTGATCGCCGAGGCGTGCGTCTGGCTGAAGCGCGTGGGCGAGGAGCTCGGGCCGCTCGCGTGGCCGCGCGGTCCCATCGTTTTGTGTCAGGTGGACAACGAAGGTGCGATGTACTTTCGCGACGGCGTCTACGAGCAAGATTACCACCCGGATTCACTCGCGCTCTATCAGCGCCACCTCGAGAGCCGGTACGGCACGCCCCAAGCGCTCAGCGAAGCTTATGGCGTGCCCGCAGAGAGCTTCGACCTCGCCCCACCCCGGCGCTTCGACGCGGTAGACGCGCGCGGGCTACGACGCCAGCTAGATTGGGCGAAGTACCAGGAAGCATCCATCGCCGACGCGTTCGCGACGTTCCGGCAGGCCATGTCGGGAGCGGGCCTGGAACGAGTCCCCACCTGCCACAACCTCCCGATGGGCGAGTCCGCGACGCCGCTCGATCCGACGCGCCTGGGCAAGGTCGTGGAGTGTCTGGGCATGGACTACTACCACGTCGCCGCGGAGGCCTCGTCCGACGTGATTTTGAAGCGCACGAGCGAGGTGACGACGCGCGCCGATGCCTTCGACTATCCATCGTTCGCGGTCGAGCTCGCCGCCGGGTTCCCCCCTTTCTTCCCGCCGCTCACCGAGCACGACAACCGCTTCGCGGCGCTCTCGTGCCTCTCGGCGGGCATCCGCGGCTTCAACCTGTACATGGCGGTGGAGCGCGATCGCTGGATCGGGTCGCCCATCGATCGCTTCGGAGCTCAGCGTCCGTTCTTCGACTTCTGGGCGCGGCTGAACGAAGCCGTGCAGCGCACGCGCTTGTACGAGCTGTCGCGCGCCGCGGACGTGTGCGTCGTCGTGCCGCGAAGCATGCATCGCCTGGAGCGGCTCCTCCACGCGTTCGGGCCGATCAGCGCGGCCGCGTTCGACATCATGGGGCTCGGAGCATACGACTCGTGCCTCGAGCAAGGGCCGTTCGCGGCGGGGCTGTTCGAGGCGGAGCGGTTCTTACGCTCCCTGCTTCGCCAGCTCTCCGAGCGAGGGCTCGCCTACCGCGTCTCCGGCAACGACTCCGTAAGCCACGCGCTCTCGAACAGCCGCTTCGGCATCGTGGTCTCGGCAGGGGGCTTGGAACGAGAGCTCTGGCGCGCGCTGGGCGAAGCCGCCGCCAGCGGGGCAAATCTGCGCTTTGGCCCGAGCTTTCCGCGCACCACCCCGAGCGGGCTCGACCCGCTGGCGGAGCTGAGCGACGCAGCGGCGGAGCGCTCGCGAATCGTGCGCGAGGATGAGCTAGGAAATGAGCTGGATCGCCTGTGTGAAGCGCATGCTCCGCTACGTCTCGACGCCGGACCGGGGCTGCGAGCGAGTCTGTTTCGGGACCGGGCCGGCGCGCCCCGCGTGCTGTTCGTCACCAACACGACACCTGCGCCGGCACTGGCCAAGCTGCCGCTGGGCGCGCTGGGCGGGTCCGTCACGTACGCGGTGGACGCGCTCGACGGCGTCACCTTACGTGCTACGGTCGGCTCGCTCGAAGCACCGCTCTCACCTCAGAGCGTGAGGATGCTCGAGCTCCGCTAGCTCTAGAGCCATGCTCCTCGAAATCAATCCGGAAAACCCAGAACCGCGCAAAATAAAGCGCGCGGTCGAAGCGCTCGAGGCCGGAATCGACCGCTCGCAGATGCTGGCGTTCGTGTGCCAAAACTTGGGGGACGTCGCAAAGTACGCGGTCATGCACGACAGCGTGTACCGGGTGCTCAAGCAATACCTGCCCGGTCCCTACTGTTTCATTCTGGAAGCGACGCGTGAGGTCCCCCGCATCATCCAAACGCCGCGCAAGACCGTCGGGGTGCGCATCCCGCGGCACCCGGTGGCGCTGGCCATCGCGGCGGAGCTCGGGCGCCCCATCATCTCCAGCACCGCCGCCCGTCACGGCGAAACGCCGGATCCCGATCCGCGCGAGGTAGGCCTGGCTTTCCCCGGTCTCGCGCTGGTGCTGGACGCGGGCGCCGGGGGCACGGTGCCGACCAGCATCGTGGATTTGAGCGGGCCGAAACCGCACGTCGTGCGCGTGGGCGCAGGCGACGTCACCCCGTTCGAGTGATGACGAGACGGTTTGTGTTCTGCGCCGCTGGCGTCTAGACTCCGCCCCGTCACATGACGTTCGTCGTAACCGACAATTGCCATCGCTGCCGTTTCACTGACTGTGTCGCCGTCTGCCCCGTCGACTGCTTCCACGGGGACGACGAGATGCTCTACATCGATCCGAACGAGTGCATCGATTGTGGAGCGTGCGTCCCAGAGTGCCCGGTAGAAGCCATCTTCGACGAGACGCAAGTGCCGGACGCTCAGAAGCAGTGGATCAAGGTCAACGCGGACAAGGCCGCCGGTCTGCCCGTGATCAACACCAAGCTCGAGCCGTACCCGGGCGCGGAAGAGAAGAAAGAGAAGCTCGGCTTCTAAGCCGACGCCCCTCTCACTTCTGGTAGCGGATGACGACGGCGCTCGGCTCCGCCGGAACCGTCGTCGGCGCGCCGAGCCGAGAGAGTCTTCCGTCGGGGCCGATCTTCAGCACCGTGAGCGTGCTCGAGTCCCGATTGGCGACGACCAGCACCTCGCCGTTGGGATCCATCGCGAAGTCCCGCGGCCAGGCGCCCCCGGTGGCTTGGTTCTGAACGAGCGCGAGCATGCCCGTGTCGGGGGCCAGCGAGAAGACGGCGATGCTGTCGTGACCGACGTTGGAGCCGTAAACGAAGCGCCCGTCTGGCGACACTTCCACGTGCTGACCGTAGCTCTCCCCCTGAAACCCGGCCGGTAGGGAGGAGGCGCTTACCTTGGAGCTGAGCGTGCCGTCCGCGGCGAGCGCGTAGCTGGTGACGGTGCTGTCGGTCTCGTTCATCACGAGCATCAGCTTGCCGTTCGGGTGCCGGGCGATGTGCCGCGGCCCCGCGCCGCTCCGGCTCGCAACGCTGTCCGGCTGGTTCGGGGCGAGCGCGCCGTCCGCGGCCAATTTGAGCTGCTGCACGCGGTGCAGTCCCTTGGTGGGAACGAACGCGAACCGACCAGACGGCTCGAACCCGGCCGCATGAGCGTAAGACTGCCCCCCGAATTCTCGGAGGCTCTTCTCCGCGCCGAGCGAACCGTCCGCTTCGACCGGAAACACCGAGACGCTACCGCCGGCGTAGCTCGCTGCGACCAGCAGCTTGCCCGCCGGGTCGAGGGCCACGTGGGTGAAGCCGCAGGCGCCGTCGCAGCTCTGATCGCTGCCCTGTCGTTGGTTCAACGGTGTGAGCCCGCCGTCGGCGCCAATCTCGAACGAGCGCACACCGGCGGCTAGTCCGTTCTCCTCATTGGCTGCGTACAGGTGAGCGGTGCGGGGGCTCAGCGCGAGGTAGGACGGTGAGCGTCCGCCCGCGACGTCACTACCCCTCTGGGTGAGCGCGCCGGTCGCCTTGTTCAGCTCGTAGACACGCAGCGGGAAGTCGCCGAAGCCGCCCACGTAAACGAGGGGCGTGCCGGTGAGCGGCGTCGAACCGCCACCACCACCACCACCCCCGCTACTGCCGCCCCCGGCCATGCCGGCGGTGGAAGCGCTCCCGCCACCTCCACCGATGCTGGATTGCCCTGCCGTTTCGGCGCTACCCGCCGCGCCGCCCGACGCACCGGCATTCACGTCGCCCCCACCACCTGCGCCCGCGATCGCCGGGCTGCCCCCCGCTCCGGGTCGCCCCTCGTCCGAGCCAGAACCGCACGCGGCGAAAGCGAGGACGCTGACGAGGGCGGCGGCGTGCGATGCTAGGCGCGGCATGAGCGTCTTCAGCTGTAACATGGCGACCGTGGCCAAAACTGTTCAGTAAATGGCGCAAATGAATCGCTCCCCGGATCGGCTCGTGATTTTCGACTGTGACGGTGTGCTCGTCGACAGCGAGCCCATCGCGGCCCGCCTCACCGCCGAAGCGGTGTCGGAGCTCGGTTGGGAGATGACCGCGGAGCTCGCCAAGAGCGAGTTCTTGGGCGACACATTCTCGAACATCATCCGCCGGGTGGAAGAAAAGATAGGCGCGAAAGTGCCGGAGGATTGGCCCACGCGCAGTCAGCGAAACCTGCTCGCCGCGCTCGAGCGCGAGCTTACCCCCGTCTCGGGGGTGCGCGGCGCCATCGAGGCGTTGGTGGCGAACGGCGTCACGCTCGCCGTCGGCTCCCAAGGCTCTCACGAGAAGATGCAGGTGACTCTCGCCGTCACCGGCCTCCTGCCCTTCTTCGAAGGCCGCATCTTCTCGGCAAGCCAAGTCAGCCACCCCAAGCCCGCGCCGGATCTCTTCCTGCTCGCAGCGGCCACGCTGGGCGTCCCGCCGTCCCGAGCCGTCGTCGTCGAGGACAGCACGAAGGGCGTGAAGGCAGCCCTCGCCGCGGGTATGCGCGTGCTCGGCTACACGGCGTCCGTCGGCCATGCCGCGATCGTCTCTGCGGGCGCGGAGCCGATCGACGACTTGGCGGACCTACCGGCGCGCCTCGGCTTTTGAAGGCTTTTTACTTCAGATCCAGCTGCGCTCGCGACTGCAGCTGAATGGCGGGGCGACGCTTCGGATCCGGCGCAGCGAACTGAGCCGCGAGCACGGAGTTCATTTCGCCCTGGGTCGGCAACACCGCGCCGAGCGGCAGCCGCACCGTGCCTTCGGACATGGCGTCGAACTGGAACAAGTTCTTATCCATCTCCGGTGGCATGCCCGGAAGCTCCAGCGTGCGAGATGCGGCGTAGCGCTTGGTGTTCACGTCGAGCGTGACGCCTTCGGGCGTCACTTCCTTGACCTTCACCATGCGGTAGGTGACGAGGTCCATGCCCATGACCTCGTCACGGCTCGTGACCATGAAGAACCCCCCCGCGCCGAGGGGCTTGTCCGGATACGGGATGCTGAGCAAGGCGAGCGCGTCGGACAGCGACCGCACGAAGTCATCCGGCGCGCCCTTCGCGGCGGTGACCTTGAACGGCCCCGGCGTACCGTTGGGCGACAGCGTGTACTCGACCTTGCTGCCCTTCACCTTGGCCACTTGGTCGTCCATCTCTTTCGGCACGCCCGGCGCGTCCACCTTGGCGCTCGTCACCCGCACTGTGACGAGATGCGACCCCTCGGCCGCGTCTTTGGCGTCTGCCTTCTTCGGCTCCACCGTGAGGCCGATGAGCACCGGGATCGCGCCTTGACGCGGATCGCTTTGCAGCGCGACCTGGATCGTGCCGGTGAGCTTGGCAGGCTTATTCGGCCCCAGCTTCTGACGAGGCTCCGAGCCTTCACCGCCAAGAGTTACTTTGGGGGCGGCCCCCTTCGCGGCTTCCTTGTCGGCCCCGCCCGGCGGGAACACGCCGTCCGCCGGTGGGCCGCCTTCGGCCTGCCCCGGCACCGCACCGCGCGCCGGAGCCGCCGACGCTGCGGCGACCGCCTCCGCCAGGTTCGGATCGATAGCGTCGACCTTGCTCGGGGCCTCGGCATCTTTGCGCGTGGCCTCGGGCTTGGGCTCGTCCTTCTGGCAACCCGAAAGCGTCAGCAAACACACCAGGTAAAGCGACTTTGCACGCATGGCTTTTGGTGGGCGCTTTATAGCAGGGGGAGGCCGAAGCCTGGCAAGCGCCGCGCACTCGGGCCCCAAAGCCCACACGGCGGCGGATTTATTCCCGCGCCTTCGCCAGCACTTCCTGGAGCACCGAGACGAGAGTGGACAGCTGGTAAGGCTTTTGAATGAACCCCGCCAGCCCCTTGCCCACGAAGCGCTGCGTCACGTCCTGCTCGTTGTAGCCGCTGGACAAAATGACCCGCACCCCGGGGCGCATGCGTCGAAGCTCCCGGAAGGTCTCGGCGCCGTCCACGTGGGGCATCGTCAAGTCGACGATCGCGCAGATGATGTCGTCCGCGCGCTCCCGGAACCGGGCGATAGCCTCCGCGCCATCGGCGGCCGTGACCACGGCGAAGCCAATTCGCTCGAGCATCTTACGGCCCACGGCGCGCACGGACTCGTCGTCGTCCACGAGGAGCACGGTCCCCCTGCCTTCGTAGATGCCTCGCACCAAGCTGCCCTCTTCGCGCTCCGGCGCGCGCTGGCTGACTGGGAACAGCACCTTCAGCGTCGTGCCTCTGCCGGGCTCGCTATAGATTTTGATCGCCCCGCGGTGTCCGCGAACGATTCCGAGCACGGCCGCCAGCCCCAGGCCGCGCCCGGTGAACTTGGTCGTGAAGAACGGATCGAAGATGCGGGAACGCGTCTCCGCGTCCATACCGGAGCCGGTGTCGGCGACCTCGATGAAGACGTACATGCCTTCCGGCAGCTGCTCGTCGAGCCACGCCTCCGAGAGGTAGCCGCGGTCGCAATCCATCGCGCCGGTGCAAAGCGTGATCACGCCCGAGCGCTCGCCAATCGCCTCCGACGCGTTGATGACGAGGTTCATGATCACCTGCCGGAGCTGTGACGCGTCCGCGTCGACGCTCGGAAGGTTCGGCGCGAAGCTCAGCTTCAAGATGGCATTCTTCGAAATCGAGACCCGCAGCATGTGCAGCATCTCCTCGACCACTTTTTGCAGCTCCACCGCTTGAATGACGAAGCGTCCCTTGCCGGAGTACGCGAGCATCTGCTTGCAAAGCTCCGTCGCACGCTGGGCCGCGCGGCGAATCTCGGCGAGGTCCTCACGCGCTTCGGAAGACCTCGGAAGCGCGTCCAACGCGAGGTCGGCGTGACCGAGCACCGCCATGAGCAAGTTGTTGAAGTCGTGCGCGATACCGCCCGCGAGCACGCCCAGGCTCTCGAGCTTCTGGGTTTGCTGAATCTGGGAAAGGAATTTGAGTCGGTCGTCCTCGGCGCGTCGCCGCTCACTTGCGTCCCGCAAGATCAGCGTGATGAGCTGACGCTTCTGCACCGTGCACTGGGAGATGGAAGCTTCCAGCGGAAACTCTTCGCCGTTGCTACGGACGCCACGCAGCTCCCCCACCATACCCATACGGCGACTGGCCAGCCCGGATTGCACGAAGTCGCTGATCTGCTCGCGCTGGGCTTCGCGGTGCTGCGGCGAGATCAAGTCGGCAAAGTCACTCCCGAGCGCCTCGGCGGCGCTGCAGCGGAACATCTTCTCGGCAGCGGGATTGAAGAGCGTGATGCGCTGCGCGTCGTCTAGCGAAACGATCGCGTCCATCGCCGAGGTCACGAGCGCGTCGAGCCGAGCGTCGCGCTCGCGGATGGTTTGCTCCGCTCGCTTCTGCTCAGTGACGTCGTACAGCTGGATTGCGGCTTGCCCCGGAAGAGGGCAGTAGGCACGCACGTCTACGTACCGATCATGCGCTGGCACGTAGTCGGTACGCGTGTCCGGCTTCCCCGTGCTCGCGACCCGCGCCAAGAAGCTGAGCCAGCGCTCGTCGAAGTAGGGCGTAATCTCCCGAATGGTTTGACCGACCAGCTCTTCGTCGGGGCGCCCGATCATCCGGCTGTACGCCGGATTCACCTCGAGCAGCCGCGCGTCCACCACCTTGCCATCGGCGTCCGCGATCATTTGGTAGAGGGCGAAAGCTGCCCCCATGTTCGTGAACAAGAGCCGATGACGCTCCTCGATGCCCCTCAGCCGCTCGAGCTCGTCTTGCGATGGATCCGACACGCCTCGAGTCTCTACCCGACGGCCCGAGGTGGCCAAAAGCGAAAGCCGCGATTTTTCGAGCCCCACTCAAGATATCCGGACCGCGTGTCGCATTTTGCACCAGCACTGCAATCCTAGATCTGAGAAAGGGGATTAGATGACGGCCGCCGGGTCTTCCAGCAGCAGCTCCAGCGCTTGCCGCTTGAGCGACATGAAGCCTTGGCTCGTCAGCAGCTCCACGCGACGTGGTCGAGGCAGCTCGATCGCAAGCTCCGCCTTCACCCTACCGGGCCGCGGGCTCAGCACGATGACGCGGTCGCTCAGGAACACGGCTTCGTCTACGTCGTGGGTGACGAACACGATGGTCATGTGAAGCTCGTGCCAAAGCTCCAGCAGCATTCGCTGCATCTGCAGGCGAGTCTGCGCGTCCAACGAGCAAAAAGGCTCGTCCATGAGCATGACGCGAGGACGATTGACGAGCACGCGCGCCAGATTCACACGCTGCTGCATGCCGCCCGAGAGTTGATGAGGGTAGTGCGCTCGGAACTCCGCCAAGCCGACGTGCTCCAAAATCTCGGTCGCGGCTCGGCGACGCTCGGCCCTGCCCACGCGCCGCATCTTGAGCCCGAACTCCACGTTCTCCAGCACCGTCTTCCACGGGAAGAGCGTGTGCTGCTGAAAGACGACGCCGCGATCCGGGCCCGGCGCCCGCACCTCCTGCCCGTCCACGAGCAGGCTTCCGGAGCTCACCCTCGTGAAGCCCGCGACCGCGCCGATGATGGTGGACTTGCCGCAACCCGAGGGGCCGAGCACGCTCACCAGCTCACCGGGCGCGACGTTCAGCTCGATGCCGCGAAGCGCTTGGACTGCAGTGTTGCCGTCTCCAAAATGAATGTCGACGTTTCGGAGGTAAATCGCGCCGCCGACGCTGGTCGTGGCCGGCAAGACTTGGGCGGCGCTCACGCGCTGGCTCCTTGCGGCTGAAACCAGGGCATGAGGCGACGCCCCGCGACCCGCACCAAGAAGCTGCTCCCCATCCCCAAGACTCCAATCGCCATCATTCCAAGCACGATGCTGGGGTACTTCTGGAGCGTGTACGCCTCCCAAGTGTAATAGCCGATCCCGTATTGGCCGGAGATCATCTCCGCCGTCACCAGCGAGAACCAGGACGTGCCCATGCCGATGCTCAGACCGGTGACGATGGATGGCATGGCGCCGGGCAATATCACTTCCCAGAACACGTCGAGCGGGCGCGCGCCGAGGCTCAACGACGCGAACACCAAGCGCCGATCGAGCGACTCCACGCCGTGCACCGTGCTCAGCAAAATGGGGAAGAAAGCGCCGATGAACGTGATGAACACCATGCTCTGCTCGGCGGAAGCGAACAACAGAATCGCGATCGGGATCCAGGCGACGGCGGGAATGGGGCGGATCACTTCGAGGGGCGGCAAGAGCGATTGGGCCACCAACCGAAAGCGCCCGATGAGCAGGCCGAACGCCACCGCGAGGACGGACGCGATGCTGAACCCCAAGAAGATGCGGTTGATGCTGTTGCCCACGTGGGCCGCGAACTTGGGCGTGCTCAAGAGCTCACCCAGCGCGAGCACCACCTCGCTCGGCGCGGGGATGTTCTCGAAGCGGAAGAAGAACTCCAGCTCGTAGCGCGAGGCGAGCTCCCAAGCGCCCAGCCAAACCGCAATCGAGACGACGCCGATGGCCCCGGCGCGGACCGACGCCCGTAGCTTCTCCCGCGCCGGCGGCCGGCGTGCCGCGACGGGCAGCACCGAATCGTCGAAACGCGCGCCTCGGGACGCGCGTGGCAACAGCGGAGTCGCCACGTGCGGGGCCGACTCGGCACCGATGTTCACAGGCTCGCCTGCCCCGGCGCCTTGCGGGCCGCGTCGAAGCCGATGACCTGCCCGCCGTTCTTCGCCGCCCAAGCGTCTGCGGACTTCTTCAGCAGGAACGCGGCGAGACCCCTCGGCCCTTTCACGTACCAGACTCTATCCGCGAACAGCTTGTTACCGGTGTCTCGGTCGTGCACGAACGTAACGCGGGGTCGCTTGCCCTGTTGCTCGAGCTGCGAGAGGGCAGCGAACGTCGCTTCGGGCGTGCTGTAGAGCCGCACCTTAGGCTCATCCTTCACCCAGATTTGGCCGGCGAGCTTCGGCTCTGCCACGGGCGCGCCGGTATCCAACGCGTTGCCGGTGAACGGTAGGGCCGCGTAGTCCTTGAGACGCGCGTCGTAGTCCAGCCCGAAACCCTTCGCGGCTTCGCGGATGAACTTGTCGTTCACGTAAGTGGCCACGTCGACCTCCTTCGTGACCTTCTTCAGCACCTTGAGCGACTCTTGCGCCTTGGTGATAGCCTGCACGTGCTCGGGCTTCAGCGTGTAATCGCGAGTCTGAATGCCTTGGGGGCCGTGGAACGCATAGTAAACTTCGGCGTCTACCCCCGTCCACTTGGCGAGCTTCTCGGAGAGTCCTTCGGGGTCTTCCTTGTAGAGCCGGTCCGCTTCTAGCGTCGCCTTCAGGTAAGCGACCACGACCTCCGGGTACTTGGTCGCGTAGTCCGAGCGCACTTGAACGCCGTGCGTGGTCGTGATGCCGGTGGAGCTGCCGTCGTAAATCTTCTTCGCGAAGCCACGGAACGGAAACAGCTCGCCGAACGGAACGAAGTTGGCGTGCGCGTCGATTTGATTGGCCTTGAGGGCGCTGCCGCCGACTTCCGGCGTCTGGGTCACGATCTCGACGTCCTTGGTCGGATCCCACCCCAAGTCTTGAAGCGCGCGGATCAGCATCGCGTGCGCAGTCGAGCCGAAGGGGACGGAAATCTTCTTGCCCTTGAGCTCGGCCAAGGACTGCACCTTGGAATCGGAAGGCACCAAAATCGCGTTTCCGGCGCCGTTGATGCCGGCGGAAAGCGTCGAGATGTAGAAGGACTGCACCTTGTCGCCTGTCGCCTTCAGCGCCGTCGCGCCGAGGACGGACGGAAAGTCCGCCATCTGCACGATGTCCAGCTGGTTCGCGAGGTACTTGCTGTTCAGCTGGGCGCCAGTCGGCTGGTTCTCCCAATGAATGTCGTACTTGACCGACTTGTAGCGCCCGTCGTGAGGGAGGAACTTCTCCAGCAGTTGGAGCTCGCGCACGATAGGACCGCCCGTCGCGCAGTTGATCGTCGTGTCCTGGGTACCGATCGCGACACGGATAGTCTCGGTCACGGGCGCGGCCTCCGCGGACTGACGGGTAGACTGCTCGCCCGCTGGCTTCGACTTGCACCCGATTACCAGTGCCAGCGCACCCAAGCAAAGCGCACCCAGAGCTCGTAATTTCATCGCGTCCCCCCTAAGCAAGTCCCGAGCCAAGCGCGCCCGCGACGTCAGCTCGCCAAGCGACGCCACCCGGCCTCCGCGACTTGAATCGGTTTGGGAAGCAGCTGCAGTCGATACAGCGTGTCGGCGATGGTTTGCTGCGACGCCATGAGCTCGGGCGTCAGCGCGCCCGTCGCCGGGTGCCGCTTGAGCCAGCTCGCGATCGCGCGAGATGAAATGTTGAGCTGCGCCGACACCAACTCGGCAACGAGCGCGGTGTTGCTCTTCGCCCACTCCACGGCTTTGACCGCGTGGATCAAGAGCTCGTCCACCAGCTCCGGAAAGCTGTTCGCAAACTCGCGATTTGCCAAATAGTACGCGGTGTTGAGGGTGAGGCCGCGACCGTCACGCAGCACCCGCGCGCGGGTCGTGTGCTGAATGCTGGAGAGGAGCGGATCCCAGATCACCCAGGCGTCCACGTGCCGGGATTCGAACGCAAGCTTGGCCTTCTCCGGCACCGCAAAGGTCAAGCGCACGTCGCCATAGTCGACGCCGGCCTCCTCTAGTGCGCGAATCAACAAGTAGTGCACGTTGGAGCCGCGTTTCAGCGCGACGCTCCGCCCGCGCAGGTCCGCGACGCTCCGAATTTCGGAGTCTTCGTGCACGATGATGGCCTCGGCTTCGGGCGCGGGCGCTTCCGCGGCCACGTAGACGAACTTGGCGTCATCAGCCTGCGCCAAGACGGAGGGGCAATCCCCCACCACTCCGAGCGCGACCTCTCCGCTTTGAATCGCGTTCGCGACCTCTGGACCAGCGGGATACTCGCACCACTCCACGTGGATTCCCTTCGCGGCCAAGAGCGCGTCGAACGTGCCGAGCGCCTTGACGACCGTGAGGACGCCGAACTTGTGAAAGCCGAGCCGCACCCGGGTGTGACGAGCGCTCGCCGGCGCCGCCACGGGCCGCTCGGAGGCAGGTGGTCGCGAGGTCCCCGCCAGATCCCCGTAAGAGAGCAGCCTCGCGCGGACGACGTTGCGGCTGATGTCCAGGAGGCGGGCTGCCTTCAATTGGTTTTTGCCGGCGTGGGCGTAGGCGGTCCGCACAATGGTCTCTTCGATGCGCTCGAACAGTTTCGGCGTTGGCGCTTCGAAGATCCGCGAAAGCGCGGTTTCCAGCATCGAGAAGCCGTCCCCGGCGGGAACGCTGGCGCGACCGCGCGGTTTGAGCGGAGAAAGCCGCAAATCGTCGGCCTCTACCCGCTCCCCGCGAGCCACGAGCAGCGCGTGGTGAACGACGTTTTCCAGCTCGCGGATGTTGCCGGGCCAGCTGTGCTCCACGAGGCGCTGCTCCGCGGAAGCCGACAGCTCCGAGGTTTGCACGTCCAGCTTGCGCTGATAGACGCCCACGAAATGCCTAGCGAGCGGCAGGATGTCGCCGGGTCGCTCCCGCAGCGGGAGCAGCTTGAGCTGAGTCACGTTCAGCCGGTAAAAAAGGTCTTCACGGAAGTGCCCCGCGGCCATCGCTTCTTCGAGATCCACGTTGGTCGCGGCGATCAGTCGCACGTCGATAGCGCGCGCGGCGCGAGATCCGAGCCGAACGACCTCCGCCTCTTGCAGCACGCGCAGTAGCTTTACCTGAAGCGACAGCGAGAGATCGCCCACCTCGTCCAAGAACAGGCTGCCGCGGTGCGCGGTCTCGAACCAACCCGCCCGGCTGGTCTGCGCGCCGGTGAACGCGCCCTTTTCGTGCCCGAAGAGCTCGCTCTCCACCAATTGCTCCGCGATGGCGCCGCAGTTCACGGCCACGAAAGCCTCTCCGTGCCGCCGGCTGAGCTCGTGAAGGTGCCTCGCCACGATCTCTTTGCCGGTGCCGGTCTCGCCGGTGATGAGCACCGTCGCATCGCTCGGCGCGACGAGCTCAATCTGCTTCAGTAGCTCCGCGGACTGCGAATCTTCGAAGACGAGGGCCTTGGCGCGCACGGTGGGCGACCGGCCGGTGCCGGGCAAGGTAAGGACGGGCATGGCAGCCCACGGCCTAACATGAGGGCCCCCGACCCGTCTACTATACAAGAAATTACCGGCATTTAACTGGGTTGCGGCGCCGTCGACCCGTCCAGGATGGCGGAAATCGTGATCGACGAAGCGTCTGCCAGGACAGACTGCGCTCAGGCCGCGCGCCTGCTCGTCCATCAGCAGGGCTGCTGCTCCAGAAGCAGTGCTGCTCGTGCAGCAGCAACCCATGTCACCGAGCCGTACGTAGCGGCTTCACGCAGCTCGGCCCGAAGCTTGCAGACGGGGTCGCCACGCATGCAAGACGAGCTCTTCGACGCGGACATCGTGGTGATTGGCGGCGGCAGCGCCGGCTCGACGGCAGCCATCCGGGCCAAGGAGCTGATGCCCCAGGCCAAGGTGCTGCTGCTCGAGAAGGCGAACATCAAGCGCAGCGGCGCGATCGCCATCGGCATGGACGGGTTGAACAATGCTGTCATCCCCGGTCACGCCACGCCCGAGCAGTACGTGAAGGAGATCACCATGGCCAACGACGGCATCGTCGACCAAGCCGCGGTGTACGAGTACGCCAAGCGCAGCTACTCGATGATCGAAGAGCTGGATCGCTGGGGGGTGAAGTTCCAAAAGACGGAAACGGGTGAGTTCGACGTAAAGAAGGTGCATCACAACGGTAGCTATGTCCTGCCCATGCCGGAAGGCTACGACCTCAAGAAGATCCTCACCCGACGCATCAAGCGCGCGCTCGTGACGGTGAGCAACCGCATCATGGCGACGCGGGTGCTGGTGGACGGGGGGCGCGTCGTGGGCGTCGTCGGCCTGGATACGCGAGAGGGGCACCTGCACCTCATCCGCTGCAAGGCCGTCATTTTGTGCTGCGGCGCTTCGGGCCGGCTCGGTTTGCCGGCCTCCGGCTACCTGTACGGCACGTACGAGAACCCGTCCAACGCCGGCGACGGCTATTCGATGGCGTACCACGCCGGCGCAGAGCTCACGGGCATCGAGTGCTTTCAAATCAACCCGCTCATCAAGGACTACAACGGCCCCGCGTGCGCTTACGTGACGGGGCCTTTCGGCGGCCACACCGTGAACTCCAAGGGTCACCGCTTCATCGAAAGCGACTACTGGAGCGGGCAGATGATGCTCGAGTTCTACCGCGAGCTCATGTCCGAAAATGGCCCCATCTACTTGAAGCTCGACCACCTTGCCCCCGAGACAATCACGGAGATTGAGAGCGTGCTCCACCGCACCGAGCGGCCGAGCCGCGGTCGTTTCCACTTGGGGCGCGGCAACACCTACGCGTCGAACCTGGTGGAGATGCACATCTCCGAGATCGGCTTGTGCAGCGGGCACAGCGCTTCCGGGGTTTGGGTGAGTGAGCGCGCGGAGACCTCCGTGCCTGGCTTGTACGCAGCTGGGGACATGGCGTGCGTTCCGCACAATTACCTGCTCGGCGCCCTCACCTACGGCCAAATCGCCGCCGAGAATGCGGTCGACTACATGGCTCAGCTGGACCTCGCTCCGCTGCCGAAGGACGACGTGGAGCAGGAACGGCGCCGCATCTTCGAGCCGCTGGAGAGGCCACTAGGGCTTCCGCATCATCAGTACGAGTACAAGGTGCGGCGCCTCGTCAACGACTACCTGCAGCCGCCAAAGAGCGAGCATCGCATGCAGACCGGCCTCGCTCACTTCATGCGCGCGAAGGAGGAGCTGGAAGAGCTCGGCGCGAGCGGGCCGCACGAGCTGATGCGCGTGCTCGAGTGCCACTTCATTCGCGATTGCGCGGAGATGGCGGCGCGCGCGTCCCTATTTCGCAAAGAGAGCCGCTGGGGGCTCTACCACCACCGCGTGGACTACCCCGAAATGAACAACCAAGATTGGTTTTGCCACGTGAACCTCAAGAAGGATTCGAGCGGAGAGATGACCGCGTTCAAGCGACCCGTCGCCCCCTACTTGGTGCCGCTCGCCGAAAGCGAGCTCAGCTCCTACCATCACATTCGCGTGCCGGCGGCTCCGAGCGTGGCGGCGAGCGCATGAGCCACCTCGACAATCGCGAGGCGATCAAGGCCGCGGAAGCGACCCGCGCGCGCGCGGCGCAGACGACGCAGCGCTTCGACGTGCCCGTCATCGTGAACGAAGAGAAGTGCATCAAGGGCTGCAAGGTTTGCATCGAGTCCTGCCCGGTGGACTGCCTCGCCGTGAACCCGGAGACGGGCAAAGCCCACATGCGCTTCGATGAGTGCTGGTACTGCCTGGCTTGCGAAACCGACTGCCCCAAGGACGCCATCGTCGTCAAAATTCCCTACCTTTTGCGCTGACCGGCATGGAAATCGAACAAATCGAAGAGCTGCTTCGGAGCTCGGACGCGGCCTCTCGCCAGCTCGCGCTGACGGAGCTGACCGAAGTGCTGGACGACGGTGCGCTGGATTTACTGCTGCTCGCCGCCAAAGACGAGGACCCAACCGTGCGTGAGCTCGCCATCGTGCACCTAGACGACCTCGGTGACCCGCGAGCGACCCCGACCATCGTCGCGGCCCTGGCCGACGACGCAGAACGTGTCCGTCAAGCCGCGGCCGCGGCCGTGCGCGACAGCCGTTCGCCGGAGGCGGTCGAGCTCTTACTGAACATCTTGTCGCACCCTCGCGCCGAAGTCCGGGCGGCGAGCATCGCGGGGTTACGTGATCATCGCGCGCCCGAAGCAGAGGCGCCCATCACCCTGCGGCTCCAGGACGAAAGCGCCGCCGTGCGGGAGCAAGCCGTGATTGCCCTCGGGTACTTGCGTTCGGAGACGAGCATTGCCCCCCTCCGTGCGCGTTTGCAGGACGCGCAACCTAGCGTGCGCCGGCTCGCGATCGGCGCGCTGGACTACGCGCGAACGCAGGAGGTGAGGCTCGCGCTCCTCGCGTCGTTGACGGACGACGACTGGCGGGTGCGAGCGGACGCGGCCAAGCAGCTGGCCAAGCATGGCAGCGCGCTCTCGGCCGACGGACTCGCCAAGCTGCTGACGGATTCGGAGTGGCAAGTTCGCAAGGAAGCGGCCCTCGCCCTGGCGGACGTCGGTGGGCACGTGCACGGCGCGGACCTGTTGGCCCTCCTGCAAGACGGCGTGCCGGACGTCCGGCGTGCGGCCGCGAACGCGTTAGGCAAGCTCCACGCCACCTTCGCGGTTCCGGCTCTGGAACGGCTGCTCGCCGATCCGGACAGCGAAGTGAACAAGGCGGCACGGCGCGCCCTCGCTGCCCTGTCCGGAGCGCAGCGCGCGCCGCACTAGGACTAGGCCGGCGTGGCGAGGGCGTCGTTCTTTCGCTCCGCCCACGTCGTGAGCACGAGCCCGAGCACCCCGCTCGTCAGGTAGCCGGCGATGAGCGGGAGCACGGTGCCGTCGTAGGCGAGGCCAAACGGAGTGCCGATGGCGAGCGCGACCAGGGTACTCACCGAGCCGGTCACCGCCGCCGCGACCCCCGCAATGTGACCCATCGGTTCCATCGCGCGTGCGTTGAAGTTGCCGAACAGGATTCCGTTGAAGAAGAAGCACGGAATCAGGTACGCCATCAGCACCGGCAGAGGCGGGTGGCCGCCCCACAGCCACGCCGTCAGGAACGCGAGCAGCGAAAGACTGCTCGCGCCGAGGAGGGCGATACGGCTGAGCTGCCGCATGCCGAAGCGCATCACGAGCCGCCCGTTGACGAACGAGGCCACACCGATGCCGCTCGCCAGGAGGCCGAAATACACGGGGAACAGCTTGCCCGCGCCATACTGCTCCTGAAAAATTTGCTGGGCCGTAGACAGGTAGTTGATGAACGCGCCGAACACCACACCCGTGCCGACCATGTAGCCGAACGTGAGCGGGTGCCGGAACGTCTCGGCCGCGCCGCGCGCGACGTTGCGCAGCGAGAACGTCACGCGCCGGCTCTCCGGCAGTGTCTCTGGCTGACGGAGCGCGAACCACACCAAGTTGCCCACCGCAATCACGACCAATCCCCAGAAGATGAGGCGCCAGCTGCCAATCGCCAGCACGCCCTGGCCGATGGAGGGCGCGAGCACTGGCACCAAGATGAAGACGGTGGACACGAACGACATGACGCGCGCCATGCCTCGCCCCGCGTGCGCGTCGCGCACGAGCGCGATGGACACGATGCGGGGGCTCGCGGCGCCGAAGCCGGACAGCGCGCGCCCCGCGAGCAGCACCGCGAAACTCTGCGCGAGCGCGCACATCAAGTTGCCGATGACGAACAAGCCAATGCCGAAGAACAGCGCGCGGCGCCTACCAATGCTGTCGGAAGCCGGTCCACACAGCATTTGCCCCGGCATCATCCCGCCGAAAAAGGCACTCAGGACGAGCTGCCGGTCGTTCGGGCTCGCGGCGCCGAGCTCACTCGCCATGACGCCGAGCGCAGGCAGCATCGTGTCGATGGACATGGCCACGAGCGACGTCGTCAGCGCCACGAGCGCGATGAATTCCACGCGGGGTGCGGAAGGGCTGATTTCCAGGGGTTGCGGCGCGTCCATCGGGGGCGCGCTGCTATAGCAGCTGGGCGCGAGAAGTGGCATATTCCGCCCCCTTCTCATGTCCAAAGCGCCCACCATCATCTACACCCAGACCGACGAGGCCCCGGCCCTCGCCACCTACTCGCTCTTGCCGATCGTGCAGGCGTTCACCAAACACGCGGGGCTAAACGTCGAGACGCGGGACATCTCGCTGTCCGGGCGCATCCTGGCCGTGTTCTCGGATTTGCTGCCGGAGCAGCAGCGCACGGCAGACGCGCTCACGGAGCTGGGCAAGCTCACGCTGGAGCCAGAAGCGAACATCATCAAGCTGCCGAACATCAGCGCGTCCGTGCCGCAGCTCAAGGAGTGTATCGCGGAGCTGCAGGCGCACGGCTACGCAGTGCCGGACTACCCGGAGTCGCCGAAGTCGGACGCGGAGAAGGACGCGAAGGCTCGCTACGACCGCGTGAAGGGCTCGGCCGTGAACCCCGTGCTGCGCGAAGGCAACTCGGACCGGCGCGCCCCTAAAGCGGTCAAGGAGTACGCGCGCAAGCACCCCCACTCGATGGGCAAGTGGTCGCCGGATTCCAAGACCAACGTCGCCACCATGGGTCAGGACGACTTCTTCTCGAACGAGAAGTCCGTCACCGTCGCCGAAGCGACAGACGTAAAAATCGAGTTCGTCGGGGCCGACGGCAGCGTCACCGTCCTCAAGGACAAGACGCCGCTGAAAGCGGGCGAGATTTTGGACGGCACCGTGATCCGAAAGGCCGCCCTCCTTTCGTTTTACGAAGAGCAGATCGCGCGGGCCAAGGCCGAGGGTCTCCTCTTCTCGCTGCACCTCAAGGCGACGATGATGAAGGTGTCCGACCCGATCATCTTTGGCTACGCGGTGCGCGTCTTTTTCAAGGACCTATTTTCCAAGCATTCGGAGACGTTCAGTAAGCTGGGCGTGGATCTGAACAACGGGTTCGGGGATCTCGTCGAGAAGATCCAAACCTTGCCCGCCGAGCAGAAGGCGGAGATCGAGGCAGACATCCAGGCCGGGCTCGCAAGCGGCCCTGGGCTTTCCTACGTCAACTCCGACAAGGGTATCACCAACCTGCACGTGCCGAGCGACGTGATCGTGGACGCTTCCATGCCCGCGCTCATCCGCGCCGGCGGCAAGGTGTACGACTCACAGGGCAAGCTCGGGGACACGCTGGCCGTAATTCCGGACAGCAGCTACGCCGGCGTCTACCAAACGGTGCTGGACTACTGCCGCAAGAATGGCGCGTTGGACCCCAAGACGATGGGCTCCGTTCCGAACGTGGGCCTGATGGCGCAAGCCGCGGAAGAGTACGGGTCGCACAACAAGACGTTCCAAATTGCCAAAGCCGGCACCGTGAAGGTGACCGACAGCGCTGGCAAGGTGCTCATCGAGCACACGGTGGGAGAGGGCGACATCTGGCGCGCGTGCCAGACGAAGGACGCGCCGGTGCAAGACTGGGTCAAGCTCGCCGTGAACCGGGCTCGGCTCAGCAGCACCCCCGCCGTCTTCTGGCTGGACGAAAAGCGCGCTCACGACGCGCAGATCCTCGTGAAGGTGAAGCAGTACCTGGCCCAGCACGACACCAACGGCTTGGACATTCGCGTGCTCGCGCCAGCGGCCGCGTGCCTGTTCACCCTGGAGCGCATCACCAAGGGCGAGGACACGATCTCGGTGACCGGTAACGTCCTCCGCGACTACTTGACGGACTTGTTCCCCATCCTCGAGGTGGGCACGAGCGCGAAGATGCTCTCCATCGTTCCCCTCATGAAGGGCGGCGGCTTGTTCGAAACTGGGGCGGGCGGCTCCGCGCCCAAGCATGTCGAGCAGTTCTTACAGGAGAACTACCTGCGCTGGGACTCGCTGGGTGAGTTCTTCGCGCTCGCAGCATCCTTCGAGCACGTGGGCATCGTGTTCAAGCACGAAAAAGCGAAGGTCCTCGCGGAGGCGCTGGACGCGGCCAACGGCAAGTTCCTCGAGAACGACAAGTCGCCCTCGCGCAAAGTCGGCGGCATCGACAACCGCGGCAGCCACTTCTATCTCGCGTTCTACTGGGCTCAGGCGCTCGCCGCGCAAAGCAAGGACGCGGAGCTTTCGAAAGTGTTCGCGCCGATCGCCGCAGAGCTTTCGACGAACGAAGCCAAGATCGTCAAGGAGCTGATCGACGCGCAAGGCAAGCCGGTGGACGTCGGCGGCTACTACCACCCGGATCCGGCCAAGGCGTCGGCGGCGCTCCGGCCCAGCCCGACCCTGAACGGCATCCTCGCCAAAATCTGAGAAAGGCGCCTCGCGGCAGCGCTCGGCGAACGTGCCGGCGCTGCCGCGCACCCTTTCAGATCCCGCCGCCGCCTTCGAAGGCTTCGCTTCGGGCCTGCGCCTGCGTCACGCGGCTGTGAGCCGGCACGCTGCGGGTAAGCCACACATTGCCGCCGATGGTGGAGCCGGCGCCGATACGGATGCGTCCGAGCACGGTGGCGCCGGCGTAGATGACGACGTCGTCTTCGACGATGGGGTGCCGCGGCTCGCCCTTGGTTGGGTGGCCGTCGTCGTCGAGCGGAAAGCTCTTCGCGCCGAGGGTGACGCCTTGGTAGAGGCGAACTCGCTCTCCGATTCGCGTCGTTTCTCCGACGACCACGCCCGTGCCGTGGTCGATGAAGAAGCTCCCGCCGATCTCGGCGCCGGGGTGCAGATCCACGCCCGTGTCCGCATGGGCGATCTCCGCGACGATGCGCGGAATCAGCGGCACCTCCAAGCGGTACAGCTCGTGCGCCAAGCGGTGAAGGGTGATGGCGGCGAGCCCGGGGTAGCAAAAGATGGCTTCGTCGATGCTCGTCGCGGCGGGGTCCCCCACGAAAGCGGCGCGCGCGTCGCTGTCCAGCAGGGCGCGCACTTGCGGTAGGCGGTGCGCGAAGGCGCGAACGATCTCGGTCGCGCGATCCTTACGCGGCGCGGCTTGGTCCGCGTAGCTGAGAGCACGTCGCACTTGCTCGTGCAGCGCCAGCAAGGTGGCGTCCAACGTATGACCGACGAAGTACTCCAGCCCCTCCTCGGTTAAATCCGAGGGTCCGAAGTGGGCCGGAAAAAGCACCGAGCGCAGCGCGCGGGCGATGGCGACGAGGGCGTCGTGAGACGGCAGCTCGCGCCGCACGAGGGACCCGTTGCCATGACTCAACGAGCGGCTCGGGCTGCGCAGCTGTTTCACGATCGGAGTTAGGTCCCAACCATCCGTCACCAGCGCCCGCGCCGCGGGTTCCCGGTCCCAAACGATGCCGTTGGTCACGACGCCAGCTCCTGTTCCTGAAGGCCGTCGAAGAGCTCCGTCGTCAGGTAGCGTTCGCCGGAATCCGGCAAGATGCACACGATGGTCTTGTCGCGGTTCTCCGGGAGCTTTGCCAGCCTCACCGCCACCGCCGCCGCGGCTCCGCCGGAGATGCCGGACAAGATGCCCTCCTCGCGCGTCAAGCGCCGCGCGGCCTCGATGGCTTCGTCGTTGGTGACGAGCTCGACTGTGTCGACGAGGGAAAGGTCGAGCACCTCGGGCACGAATCCAGCGCCGATGCCCTGTATCTTGTGCACGCCTGGCCGCAGGGGCTCCCCCGCGCGAAACTGGGTGAGGATGGGGCTACTTGCCGGCTCTACGGCTACGGCTTGAATCGCCTTGCCGCGAGTGCGCTTGATGTATCGAGAAATGCCCGTGATCGTGCCGCCGGTTCCTACCCCGCACACCAAGATGTCCACGCCGCCACGCGTGTCGTTCCAAATCTCGGGCCCCGTGGTGCGCTCATGCACCTCGGCGTTGGCCGGGTTCTTGAACTGCTGCAAGAGCACGTAGTAGTCCGGCGCCGCGGACGCGATCGTCTCTGCCGCCTTCACCGCGCCTTCCATGCCGAGGCCTCCGTCCGTGAGCACGAGCTTGGCGCCATACGCGCGCAGCAGCTTGCGGCGCTCGTAGCTCATGGTCTCCGGCATCACGAGCGTGAGCGGGTAACCGCGCGTCGCGGCCATGAAAGCGAGCGCGATGCCGGTGTTGCCGCTCGTCGGTTCGACGATTTCCTTGCCGGGCCCGAGCACGCCCCGGCGCTCCGCGTCGATGATGAGGGCCGAGCCCAGCCGGCACTTCACGGAGCTCGCCGGGTTCTGGCTCTCGACCTTCGCCAGCACGTTGCCGTGCGCGCCGTCGACCACGCGACGTAACCTCACGAGCGGAGTGCCGCCTATGGACTCCGCGTAGCTCTCGAACCAGGGAACGCTTGCCGACATGACCAGGACCTCGCGCGGCGAGCCGCCGCGTTTTGCGGAAAGAGACAGCTGTCTGATGAGCTGACGAGCCCGGTCCGGTCAGTGGGGAAAACGCACCTAACGGACAGGCCGCGCCAGCCCGGTACAGCAGGGCTGGGGTCCGTGAGGAGCGAATCCGGGGCGACTGAACATGCGACCGGAAACGTAGCTCGGCACTGGGACGTGCGCAATTGCCGAAGTTTGTGAAGTCGAAGGCCACGAGTGGGCGCAGAAGTTGCCGAGAAGTGTCCCGAAAAGCGGACAGCTTCGGTTAAGCTCGAAACAATGGCGAAAGCGAAGAGCAAGGTGGCGAATGCGGCCCTCAAGGATGCCGTCCGCCCCACGGTCAAGGACAACAGTGGGGACGACATCGGCGCCGCCGAGATGGCGCGTCGTGTGGCAGAAGTCCTCAAGAAGCTGCGCGCGGATCGTCGGCTCTCGCTGGATGACTTGGCGTCGCGCAGCGGCGTCAGCCGTGCCGCTCTCTCCCAGATAGAGGGCGCGCGCACCAATCCGACGCTCGCCGTGCTGTGGAAGATCGCCGTCGGTCTGGACGTGCCCTTTCACGACCTGCTCGGTACCAACGACGAGCAAGACGTGCGCGTGCTGCGCGCGGGGGACGCGCCGCCGCTCAAGAGCGGCGATGGGCGCATGGAGAGCCGGCTGCTATCCCCGGGCGGCGGCAACGCCGACGTCGAGGTGTACGACCTCCGCTTCCAGCCCAAAGCCGTTCACCGCAGCGATCCCCACGGCAAGGGGACGACGGAGACACTGGTGATCCTCACCGGAACGCTGCGGCTGATCGTCGAGGGCTCCGAGCACGAGCTCGGCACGGGCGACTCCGTCTTCTTCCGCTCGGACGTACCGCACACTTACGAGAACCGAACCGCGCGAGAAATTCGCTGTTTGAACGTGATTCGTTACCCTCGTGGGACCTGAGCCGTCCTTCAACGCGTCTGCCGGACCTTGGCTTCTTCCCCAGGCCAAGCGTCGAACTGCGGCAAGTCGTCCGTGATCTCGTACCAGGGCGACTTGGAGCCCACGAAGATGTGCGCTTCCGGAACGCGACCCGGGTGCTGCTCGAGGCCTCCGAGTGGAAGCCCGAGCACCTCGGGTCGATCCGCGTAAGTACTAATTAAGTTAGAGCCGCACACCTTGCAGAAGACGCGCGTCACCTTGCCGAGCGGGAAGCGCGACAGCAATTCCTCGCCCTGCACCCAGCGGAACTGTTCGGTACGAATGGACACGCGGCTTCGGAAGGCGGCTCCGTGCCAACGGCGGCACTTCGAGCAGTGGCAGTTGTAGGCCGGCCCTAGCTCGCCTTCGATTTCATACGCCACGCCTTCGCACAGGCAACGCCCACTCAGCATGCGCCCCATCTTGGGACGTTGCTGGCGGCGCAGCAATACCCGAGTATTGAGGGCTCAGGTCTTGTTTCGAGGACATCCGGCTGCTACACGAGACCGAGATGTCCACTTCAGCGACCGTCAATCTCCGCCCCACGGGCAGCGCTCTCGGCGCCACCGTCGTCGATCTCGACGTGAGCGCGCCCCTCGGGGGCGAGCAAATTTTGGCGCTCAAGCGCGGTTTGCTCGACAATCACATCCTCATCTTCAAGGGTCAGGACCTCTCGGAGGCGCAGTTCAAGGCCTTCGCCCAGTACTTCGGCACCGTCTTCCTGCCCCCCGCGGACGTGCCGGTGCTGGCGTCCAAGGACGGCGGCGCGACCCCGGAGATCGTGCTCGTGGCAAACGTGGAGGGCGGCTACACCGGTAACGGCGAGCTCACGCCTCATTCGGACCACCACTGGGCGCCACAGCCCTCCGCGGGCTCGCTGCTGTACGCGCTGGAGGTGCCGAGCACCGGCGGCGAGACCTCGTTCTACAACATGCACCTCGCTTACGAGACGCTGGATGCGGAAACCAAGCGTCGCATCGAAGGCCTGCAGCTCATCACTTACAACCCCTTCCTGACTCCCAAGGAAGGGCCGCGACCCAAGTACCGCTTCGAAGACAAACCCCTCATCAGCCCCGTCTTCCCCCATCCGCTCGTGCGCATTCATCCGGATAGCGGCAAGAAAATCCTGTTCTTGGACGCCGCGACCGAAGTGGAGGTCGTCGGTCTACCGAAGCAAGAAGGTTTCGAGCTCGTAGAAAAGCTCCGCGAGCACCTCGCTCAAGAGCGCTTCCGCTATACCCACAAGTGGTCCGTCGGTGACATCGTGTATTGGGACAATCAAGCCGTTCTCCATTCCCGGAGCGCGTTTCCGGTCGAAGAGCGGCGGGTCTTGAAGCGGGTGAGCATCGCGGGTAGCAGGCCCTTCTAATGTCGAAGATCCTGCTGGTCACCGGCGGCGCCTCCGGGATCGGCGCCGCGGTCGCGCGCATCGCGGCAGAGCGAGGCTTCTCCGTGGCTATCAACTACCGGAGCCGCCGCGAGCAGGCTGAATCGCTCGTTTCGGAGCTGCGCTCACTCGGCAGCCGCGCGGTGGCGATCGAGGCCGACGTCGCGGAGCCGAACCAGATCCAGCACCTGTACGCGCGCGTGAAGCAGGACCTCGGCGTACCGGACGCGGTGCTGAACAGCGCCGGCATCGCCACTTCTGGTCTGCGGGTCGAGGACGCGACGCCGGCAGAGCTCACGCGACTGCTGCACGTCAACGTGCTGGGCGTGATGCTCAGCTGCGGGGAAGCCGCACGCACCATGTCGACCAAGAATGGCGGCTCGGGCGGAGTCGTGATCAACGTCTCTTCGATGGCGGCGACCATCGGTGGTCGTCCCGGCAACTCTCACTATGCCGCGAGCAAGGCGGCAGTAGACGCGTTCAGCGTGGGCTTCGCGAAAGAAGTCGCGGCGGAGGGCATTCGAGTCGTTTCGGTGCGTCCAGGCTTCACGATCACGGACATGACTAAGGATCGACTGGAAGACGCGGCTTTCAGGCAAGTCATCGCAGAGACGATCCCCCTCGGCAGGCCGGCGCGCGTGGAAGAAGTGGCGGCGCCCATCGCCTGGCTACTCTCGAACGAAGCCTCCTTCATCACCGGCACTTGCTTGGACATTTCCGGCGGTGGCTTCGCGATCGCGAGTGCGCCACGACAGGGCTGAAGGAGGGGTCACTGCGCCCGGGGCGTTGACGAGCCGCGATAGTATGGCTTCCTTCGGGGCGGAGTCGTCATGAGTCAAAGCCTCCAGATCGAGGCGTGCTGCATCAGCAGCGTGGAGAAGGCGCTTCTCGCTCTCCGCGAAGGCTGACGCGCTCGGTCTCGTCAGCGCCATGCCCAGCGGTCCCGGAGTAATAGACGAGGGCCTGATCGCAGAGGTCGTCGGCGGTCTTCGTCGCTCACGCGAGACCCTTCGATTAGCCACGGCTGGACTGTCGTGTTCCGCTTCCGCCTCCTGTCCTTCCTAGCGCCGCGCATGGTAGACGCAATCGCCATGGCAATCCTCAATGCAGGCGACGACGCACCTTCCTTCGACCTCGAGACGGACACGGGTGAGCGCGTTTCGTCCGGATCCCTGCAGGGCAAACCGATCGTGCTCTTCTTCTATCCGAAGGACGACACACCCGGTTGCACGATCGAGTGCAAAGAGTTCCGCGACGCGAAGGCAGCGTTCGAGGAGCGCGCGTTCGTGTTCGGCATCAGCCCGGACGACGTGGCGAGCCATCAAGCCTTCCGCGACAAGTACGCGCTGAACTTCCCGCTCCTTTCGGACGTCGGTCACCAGGTGGCGGACGCGTTCGGGGTGTGGGCGGAACGGAAGCCGGGGAGCTTCGGCATCCTGCGTACGACCTTCATCATTCGCGACGGCAAGGTTGCCCGGGTTTTCCCGAGCGTGAAGCCAGAAGGGCATGCGGCCGAGGTGCTGTCCTCGCTCGGCTAGTCCCCCTGGCCCTGCGCATCGTCACAGGTCGGCGCCGGCCTCTAGGCTACGAATAGAAGGACGGCACGGGAAGCTTGCCCGAGAGCTCCCACTCCCCGAGCTCTTTGAGCTTATAGTCCACCGGGTCGTGCAGGGTGTGGGTGCGGGCGTTACGAAAAAAGCGGTCAAGCCGCAGCTTGGCGGTCGTGGACCGCGCGCCCATCACGTCGAAGATGCGCGTCGAAATGTCCAAGCTCGCCCGCGTGGTCGCCACTTTCGTAGCCGCAATCGCGACCGCCGCGCGTCCCCTCGCTTCGGGAGTGACGGATTCCTTAGCGTTCCATGCCGCGTCCAGCGCGCTGGCGGCGGCGTCGGCGAGCAGGCGCGCCGACTCGACCTGCAGGTAAAATTCGCCGTAACGCGCGAGCACGTATGGATCCTCGCTGGCGCTACTCGCGCCAGAAGCTGGCCAAGCGCGGCGCTGGGTATGCGTGTACGGCTTGGCGATAGCGAGCGCGCCTTGAGCAATGCCCAAGTACACGTTGCCCAGAACGAGCTGCGCGATGCAGGGGCGGAGCGAAGCGAAGGGGCTCCCGAGTGGGCCCGGTGTCGTGAGCAGCTCGGAGTCCTGGATCACCACGCCGTCGAGCTCCACGCTGCCGCTGTCTGTCTGGCGCTGGCCGAGGTTGTCCCAATCTTGGTTGTAACGAATACCAGCGCGGGTCGAAGGAATGGCGGCGACGAGGAGCTTGCCCGTCGCCGGATCGTTCGCGGAGACGATGAGGCGGTCGGAGTCCCGCGCGCCCGAGCAGAAGCTCTTCTTGCCGCTGATCGACAGACCGGCGTCGCTCCGGGTGAGGGTCGTGCCTGGATCGAGCGGATTCAGGGCGTTGCCCCAAAACAGACTTTGGCTCGCGGTCTCGCGGTACGCCGCTTCCCATTGGTCACGAGCGCCGAAGAGCCGAACCGTGGCGACCAGCAAATGGTGAAAACCGAACAGATGCCCGAGCGAGCTGTCGGCTCCGGAAATCAGGCGGACCAGCTGCATGACTTCGAGCCAGCTCGCACCGTAACCGCCGTAATCAGTCGGAATCGAGCTCGCGAGTAGGCCGCTCGCGCGGATTTGGTCTCGCTCTCGCTTCGCGGTCCCCCCTTCGCGATCCCGCTCCAGCGCCGTCTCGCCCAGGCTCTGGCCGAGTCGTTCGGCCCTCGCGAAAATCTCCTGAAAGCTCATGAAACCTTTCTGCGGCCAGACGGCGCAAAGCACCATCAACGAAAGTCAGGGAAATAAGTGGGAGCCGACGCCGAGCTGCCTCGTTTGCAGCCGCACGACGCGCTCCGTCAGCAGCCAGCGCCCGTCTTCTTCGACGAAACGGTCGTGGTAGCGCCCCACGAGTAGGAGCCGGGAGCTGCCGCCGTCGACATGCGCGTCGCCGATGTCCCGCGCCGTATGAAAGACGGCCAGCGAGCTTACCGCGCTCGCCGTGCCATCTCCCTCGGCGGTGACTTTGCCCACGCCGACCTGCCGCAGCCAATCTCCGCCGTCGACGTGATGCTTGGGCAACAGCTCGATGAGCGCGATCATGCCGTTGCGGTCGTGGTCGAGCCACGTCATGTCCCGGCGGATGTCGTGGCTGTACGCCTGGATACGGTAACGAAAGGCGGAAGCGGTGAGGTCAATCCACTCGCCGAAGCGGCGTTCGTCTAGTAAGAGCGCGCCCTCCGCGATGACGTTGGAGAGCGCGGCCCGGAGCTCCGCGTGGCTCACCGCGCGCTCCCGGCGCGAAGCGGCGTCGGCACCGCGGTCGGAACCGAGGCGCCGTACGGATCACTCGCCGCGCGCCCCAGCCGCTTCGACCACTCTTCGTAGTAATGACGAAGCCCAATTTCGTCGTGAATGCGCGCGTTTTCTTGGCGACCGTGCAGCACGTGCAGCCCCTCCGAGCCCGGCCACATGCCGAGGGTCTGGTTCGTCACGCCCAGCAGGTCTTCCGGAAGATTGCGCCCGAACGGTCCCCAAATGGTGTTGTGGTCGCGCACTCGCCGCTCCCGCTCTTCCGCCGTGTCGCGCTTGAGGCCGACACCGCGAAACTCGATCAGCACGCGATCTTCCGAGAGCGGGGTCGCGGTGTCGATACGCAAGGCCGAGCCTCGAAGGTTCAGGGTGATACCTGGAAACAAGTCGAGGAGCTTCCAGCCGTTCCGCTCCAGGAGCGGGAACGAAAGGTCGCGCGACTGAGCGAGGTTCACCTGCTCGTGCTCGTAGGCGGTGTACTTCACCTCCATCGAGCTCACGGTCGCGTGCCCGTACGGAAACGCCTCGTAGTGCCGGTCGTGGTAACCCGCTTGCTGCATGCTCGTCACTCGATTGAAGTGATGCATGTAGTCGTGGTAAAACTCGCTGTTCGTCTCGTGCCAGAGCTTGTAGTTGGTCGAGATTATCGCCTTGTGGTGGTGAAACACCTCCAGGGGCTCGGCCTCTAGGTGCGGGACGAGGTCGTCGAACGCTTTCCCCATGTACTCGCGTAGCGGCACCGGGTTCGCCTCCAAGTGGACCCAAATGAAGCCGCCGTAGGCGACTTCGCAGGAAAGCTGATGCAGCCCTGCGTCGCTGCACTCCAGGCGGTCTTGGTAGCCCGCGTTCCGCCGAGGAATAGAGAGGCAGTGCCCCTTGGCATCGAACTGCCATGCGTGAAACATGCAAGTGATGCGTTTGGGGCTGCCGGAAGGGCTCGCCTGCTTGAGGTTCCCCGCGGGCTCGCGTAGCAGAATGGCGCCGCGGTGGGGACAGACATTCAAGAACGCGCGCACGACGCCGTCTTCGCCGCGCACGATCGCGACCGGCTCCCGTGCGATGCTCGTGGTGCGAAAGTCCAGCGGCTCCGAGAGCTCGCTTTCGTGAGCGACGAGCAGCCAGCTCTTGCGCCAGATCTTCGTCCGCTCTTCCTCGAAGATGCCTCGTTCGGAGTAAATGCGGCTATCGACGAACGGCAGGTTCGAACCGCCTCGCCGGGTGCGCCAGCTCCCTGTGGTCTCTGCGCTCATGGTGTTCTCCTCACTCGTCGTCAAACGCCGGCCTGGAGGGCGGCAATGGTCGTGCTCGAGCTCGGCTTTTCACGCGGGCCACTCGGGGGCGCCGCGGCTCTGCCCTCCGAGCCGCCGCTGAAGATGCGGTCCAAAACCGTGGCCGCGATCTTGGCGAGCTCCGCGTTGTCGCGCCTCCGCGGCCGGGGCACGGAAACGTCGAAGCTTTCCGCGATTCGTCCGTCCTCGATCAACAGCACCCGATCGGCGAGCAGCACCGCCTCCGTCACGTCGTGAGTGACGAGCAGCGCCGTGAAGCCGCGCTCGGCCCACAACTCTTCGACCAAGCGCTGCGCTTCGATGCGGGTGAGCGCGTCCAGGGCACCGAACGGCTCGTCTAGCAGCATGACGCAAGGCTCGTGCACGAGGGCGCGGGCGAGTGCGACGCGCTGCTTTTGGCCGCCGGAAAGGACGCCCGGGTAGTCGTTCAAGCGATCCCCAAGGCCGACGGAGGCGAGCACTTGGCGTCCGAGCGAGTCGTTCTTACCGCCGCTGCCGATACCCACGTTGGCGAGTAGCGTCTTCCACGGCAAGAGGCGCGGTTCTTGGAACACCACGCGCACCTGGTCCCGCGCGTCCCGCCCCTGGGCGTCGACGACGCGAGCGCTGCCGCTCGTCGGCTCTTCCAAGCTGCACAGCAGGCGCAGCAAGGTGCTCTTGCCGGAGCCGCTGCGGCCGACCACGGCCACGAATTGGCCGGGGGGAATGTGGAGCTGCACATCGGCCAGCACCTGCCGCTCCCCAAAGCTCTTCGACAGGCCCTCCAAAACGACCGACGCACCGCAAGGAGCTCTAAACTTCGCCATATGTAGCCTAATCCGCGCTCATCCGTTGCGCTTTGGGTTGCCAAGGCAAGAGCCAGCTTTCGAGGCTCCTTGCGAGGATGTCCGCCCCTTTGCCGAGCATGCCCCAGAGCACGATGGTGAGCACCAGCATGTCCATCTGCATGAAGTCTCGCGCATTACCCGCCAGGTAGCCGAGCCCGCTCGTCGCGCCGAGCGTCTCGGCAATGATGATGACGAGCCACGACATGCCGAGCGCAAAGCGCAAACCGACGAGCACGGATGGTAGCGCGCCCGGCAAAATCACCTCGCGGTAGAGCGCGAACCCGCGCACGTCGTAGACCCGCGCCATCTCGATGAGCTGGGGGTCCACGCTGCGCACGCCGTGGAACGTATTCAGGTAGACCGGGAAGACCACCGTGACCACCACGATGAAGACCTTGGCGGTCTCTCCCAATCCGAACCAAAGGATGACGAGCGGCACGAGCGCGAGCGCCGGTATGGCTCGCATCATCTGCAGCGGTCCGTCCAGCAACAGCTGCAGCGGCCGAGAGAGCCCGGTAGCGAGCCCCAACGTCAAGCCGATCGCGGAGCCGATGAGGGTGCCCAGCCCGGCGCGACCCGCGCTCACCAGCACGTGGGTGAGGAGCTGCTGCTTCTCCGTCGCGTTGACCGCCGCGCGCAGTACGTCCAGCGGCGCGGGGGCCAGATCTGCGGAAATCCAGCCGCGGGTCGACGAGAGCTGCCACAGCAGCACGAGCCCGACCGGCGCCACCCAGGGCAGCACCGGCCGTGCGCGGCGGCGCGCCCGCTCGAAGGCCGCCCGTCGGCTCATGGCCGGTCGGCGTAGACTGCAGCCGGCAAGAACGCGTCGCGCGTCGTGATGTCCTTGGGAATCAAGTCGAGCTTCCGGAAGGAGTCTGCGATCTTCTGCTGCGCTCCCAGCACCTCGTCGTTGATCGGAAGGATGCCGTAGGCGTGACGCTTCTCGGAGAGGAGCAGCGCCTCGTAGGCGACGCCGGAGGAAGCAGCGAGGATCTTGGAAGCCTCCTCTGGGTTCTTGCTTTCCCAGTCGCTCAAGCTCTTGAACTCGTCCAGCGTCGTGCGGAGCAGCTCTGGATGCTCTTCCGCGAATTGCCGCCGCGCGACGTAGAACAAGCGATTGTCCACGAGGCCTTCACCGTTCGCGAGCTGCCGGGAGCCGGCGTTCTCGGCCGCGGCCAGGAACGGATCCCAGATCACCCAAGCGTCGACCTTGCCACTGTCGTACGCGGGCCGCGCGTCGCCCGGCGCCAGGTAGACGACCTCGATGTCCTTGAGCGTGAGCTTCGCGCTCTCCAGCGCCCGCACCAGCAAGTAGTGCACGTTGGAGCCGCGGTTGAGCGCGACTTTCTTGCCCTTCAAGTCCTTGAGGCTCTTGAGGGGCGAGTCTTTGCGCACGATGATGGCTTCCGCCTTCGGCGCGGGCGGATCGGTTGCGACGTAAACGAAGTCCACCCCGCCCGCCTGCGCGAACACCGGTGGCGTCTCACCCACGTAGCCGACGTCGACTTCTTTGGCTTTGATCGCCTCGAGGATGGCAGGACCGTGCTTGAACTCCTTCCAATCCGCGGTGGCGCCCTTCTCCGCTAGGTGCTTGTCGAGCTCCACGCTGCGCGACTTCAACAAGAACGGCGCGCCGATTTTTTGGTAGCCGATGCGCACGACGTTGCTGGGCTTGGGTGCAGGGGCGGCCGCCACCGGCGCAGCGCTGGGCGCCGGCTTGGTCGCGCCCTCGTCGCTTTGCTTTTGGCAGCCCGTGAGAAGCGCCAGGAGCACGGCGAGGAGCGCGAACCAGGCTTTGGAGAATTGTGCGGTCATGAAATGGCTAGAGTTTCCGAGCACACGCTCAGTAGAAGTAGAGCTGCCACTGCAGGTTGAATTGGTCGTAGGCCGCCACCGGGGCGTCGGGGATGAGTCGCGTGTAGAAGGCCTTGAGGTTGCTGTTGTGTCCGTAGGGCCAGAACGCGACGCCGCCACCGACGTCCGTTTCGCGACCAGCGGCCGCATCGCCCCAACGACGCTCGAAGCGGCCGATCGGGCTCAGCTTGATGGCGTCGAAACGGTAGCCGGCTTCGGCCATGAAGGCCGTCTGGCTGGGCAGCGCGATGCGCGAGCCACCGTCCCGATAGAGGATGTTGACCTGCGCCGTGACGCCACCGGGACCAGCCGGAACGTCGAGAAACGCATCCGCACCGAAGGCGCGATACGATTCCTGGCCTGCGTGCTGGTAGTCGAACACGGCGCCGACGGAGAACACCTTCTTGGTGCCGAGGTAGCTGCCGCCATAGAAGTAGTTCGTCTCCGGGTCCAAGAAGTTGAGCTGAACGCGGCCCGCATAACGAAAGTCGTTACGAGACGCGGCACCATTGGGGGGCGTGTTGCGCTTTCCTTGGAAGATGCCGAGGCGGTACTCGAGCAAGCCATCGAGCACGATACCGCGCAGCTGCGCGCCGACATCACGCCCGTAGGGGTTGTTGACGCTGCCGAACAGGTTGCCGGCGCGAAACGTATTGAGGAAGAAGTCCCAACCGTAGAGCGAGCCGCCGCCTTGGAGGAAGTTGTGGGTGCCCGCCGGTAGCATCAAACCGGCGTCGATTTTCAGCTTGTCCTCGAACACGCGGTACGTCGCAAACGCGTCCTTCGTTTGGAAAGCCGGCCCATTCTTCAGGCCTTGCTCGCCCGTGGGCGCCTTGAACAAGTCCGCGAAATCGCTGTCGAAGAAATACTCGAAGTCCTTCAGCACCGTGCCGCCGATCAACAGCGCGAAGCGGCGAAGGTAGAGGTTGCGCGTCACGTCGTCGTTCGTCGAGTTGCCGCGCGCTTCGAACTGGCCTTGCCACAACACGCCGAAGCGGATGCTGGTGCCGTTGGCCGCCTCGATCTTGAGCTGGGGCGGAGCCGCGGCCTTGGCCGGCGGCGGAGCGTCTGCTGGCACCGGCTCCGCGTTGGGCTTCGGCACGGCACCGGGCGGATTCGCTTCAGCCGCCGCAACGGGAGGCAAGGTCGTAGACGTGACGGGCGGCTGGGCAGCCGGCGTGGGCTCCGGGGCTGGCGCGGGCGCAACGGCCGGTGCCGGCGCAACTACGACAGGTGCAGGCGGAGCCGCTGGCGCCGGAGCGACCGGCTGAGGAGCTTGAGCGTGGGCGTTAGCAGTGAAACCGAGGACGACGAAGCAAGGTAAGAACGAACGACCGAAAACCATCTCGAATTTGTTGGGGCGCCGCGATGAATGCGCGCGGCGCCGACCTCCGTCCGAGGCGCGTTAGCAGGAGCGATGCCAACCCCGAGACGCGAGTATTTCGGCTGTTTCGTCGCGTCGTCCGACGCAACTGCTGCTCTAGCAACACTCGATCAGCAGTTGCTGTTCTCCCAGCAACCTCGAAACCATTCGCGCCGAACGATTCGCGCCGCGGCGGCCCGGGCACGCAGCTTGCTCAGCCGCGCGGCGCATGGTCTCGGCTAGCTCCCACTCGAGCACCGCCGTGCGGCTCCGCCGCGTGTCGAAGCAATTCCGTGCGGCGGAGGGGCACCACGTCACCGCACTCTGCGGCGTCGAGGTCGACATCGGCGGCGGAGAGGTCGTGGCGCTGGTCGGGCAGAGCGGCTGCGGGAAGAGCACCCTCCTCCGCCTCGTAGCCGGCCTCGAAGCGCCGAGCGAAGGTGAGGTGTCCATCGCCGGGCGCTCCGTGCACGGGCCAGCCGCCGAATGCGCGATGGTCTTCCAAGAGCACCGCCTCTTCCCGTGGCTGACCGTGGCCGAAAACGTGGCCTTCGCATTGCGCGACGTGCCGCGGGCGGAGCAGCGCGGGCTCATTCAAGAGCAGCTCGCGGTCATGGGGCTGCAAAGCTTCGCACGGGCGTACTCGCACCAACTGTCGGGCGGAATGGCCCAGCGCGCAGCGCTCGCGCGAGCCCTGGTGCGGAAGCCATCCGTGCTGCTCTTGGATGAGCCGTTCGCAGCCCTGGACGCCTTCACGAAGACCCGCCTCCAGGAGGAGCTCTGGCACGTGCGCGACCGCGCGCAGCCGACGACCCTGCTCGTGACCCACGATATCGAGGAGGCGGTGTACCTGGCGGACCGCATCGTGGTTCTCAGCGAACGACCAGGCCAAATCCGCGCGCAGCTCACGATCGACCTGGCGCGCCCCCGCGACCGCACGAGTAGCGCGTTCTCTCTGTGGCGAAGGCGCGTGCTCCGCGAGCTCAGCGGCGCGCAGGACTTTCCGTCCTCGCCCACGATCCCGGCGGCCCCGATCTCCATCCATCGCGGGCAAGCGCTTCCGCTCGCGGCACGAAGCAAGGAAACCTGATGATTACCCGACGTAGCTTGATGACGATACTGGGCGGCGCCGCCCTCGGCGCCTGCGCGAGCAAAGAGAAGCCGGCCGCCGTCCGCGTGGATTTCGCGACCTATAATCCCGTAGGTTTACTATTGAAGCAGAAGGGCTACCTCGAGCAAAGCCTGGCCGAAGAAGGCGTGAAAGTAGAGTGGGTCAAGAGCCTGGGCTCCAACAAGGCGCTCGAGTTCCTCAACTCCAAGAGCGTGGACTTCGGCTCCACCGCCGGCGCCGCCGCTTTCGTGGGGCGCGCCAACGGCAACCCGATCCGCGCCGTCTACGTCTACTCCAAGCCCGAGTGGACCGCGCTGGTCACGAGGCCCAACACTGGCATCCGAGGGGTGGCGGAGCTGAAAGGCAAGCGCGTCGCGGTCACGCGCGGGACGGATCCGTTCATCTTCCTGCTCCGCGCGCTGGACTCGGTGGGCCTGACGGAAAAGGACATCGAGCTCGTGCCCCTTCAGCATGCAGACGGCCAGAAGGCACTGGAGCGGGGGGAAGTGGACGCGTGGGCGGGCCTGGATCCGATGATGGCGACGTCGGAGCTGGAGCACGGATCGACGCTGTTTTTCCGCAACCCAGAGCTGAACAGCTACGGCGTGCTGAACGTCCGCGACGAATTCGCCGAGCGCTACCCGGCGTACGTCAAGCTGGTCATCGCCGCCTACGAGCGCGCACGCTCGGACGCGCTTCAGAAACCGGCCGAGCTAGAGCAGGCGTTGGCCAAGGAAGCGCGCCTGAGTGAAGCTGTCACTCGCGCGGTGCTGAAGCGCACGGACCTTTCGTCTCCGAGCATCGGCGATCGGCAAAAATCCGTCATTTTGGCGGCCGGAGACGTGCTCAAGAAGAGCGGAGTCGTCAAATCCGAGGTGGACGTGACGAAGGTCGCCGGCTCGTTGATCGATCCTTCGTTCACGCAAGAGCTCGGGCGCAGCTGAGCCGTCGATGAAGACGCGGGGCCTCATCGTGCCGGCAGTCGTGCTGGTCGTGTGGGAGCTGGCGGCGAGGGCGGGTCTGTTACCGCCGAACTGGCTGCCCGCGCCGAGCACGGTCGCGCAAACCTTGGGCGAGCTCGCACGGACCGGCGAGCTCCTCGAGCACGTGCTGTCCACGCTGACGCGTCTGTTGCTCGGCTTCTCGTTGGGGGCGGCGCTCGGCACGTTGCTCGGCGTGAGCTGCGGGCGGTCCGAAAGGTTGCGGAGCCTCTTGGATCCGTCGCTGCAAGCGCTGCGCAGCATCCCGTCGCTCGCCTGGGTACCGTTGTTCTTGCTCTGGCTGGGGATCCAGGAAACGTCCAAAGTGGCGCTCATCGCCGTGGGCGCATTCTTTCCGGTCTATTTGAACCTACTCTCCGGAATCCTGGCGATAGACCGGCGCTTGGTCGAGGTCGGCGTGATGAACGGCTATCGCGGCTGGGCGCTCTCGCGACACGTGCTGGTGCCGGCGGCCTTGCCCGCGTACCTGACCGGTCTACGCAGCGGGCTCGGCCTTGCGTGGATGTTCGTGGTGGCGGCGGAGCTGCTCGGGGCTAGCCGTGGCCTCGGCTACTTGATGGTGGACGGGCAGAGCACCAGCCGTATCGAGCTGGTGCTGGCCGCCATATTCGCCTTCGCTCTGCTCGGCAAAGTGTCCGACCGCCTGCTGCAAGCTTTGGAAGTGAAATTGCAGCCGTGGCGAGCGACGTGATGGGTGTCCGTCGCGACGCAGTCGGTGCTCGGCCGGTGTTGCAGCAGCAGCAGTCTCCAGGAGCGAGCAGGCTCGATGACTCGAATTAGCGCCGGCCCGAAGCTTGCTTAGGTCTTGATTCACCAGCATGGAGCTCTTTTGGTTCTTACCCACCCATGGCGACAGTCGCTTGCTCGGCACCACCGAGGGCGCGCGCGCCGTGAGTCTGCCCTACCTTCAGCAGATCGCGCAGGCGGCGGACACGCTCGGCTACGGCGGCGTGCTCCTCCCCACCGGGCGCTCGTGCGAAGACGCTTGGGCGGTGGCTTCGGCCGTGATGCCTTCGACCAAACAACTCAAATTCCTGGTCGCGCTCCGACCAGGGATCATCTCGCCGACGGCGGGCGCGCGCATCGCGGCAACCCTGGATCGCCTCTCGGGAGGACGGCTGCTCATCAACGTGGTGACCGGCGGCGACCCGAACGAAGCCGCGGGCGACGGCATCTTCCTGGATCATGACGGGCGTTACCGACAGACGGACGAGTTTCTCGACATTTGGCGGCGGGTGAGCTCGGGAGAAACCGTCGACTTCGAGGGGCAGCACCTGCGCGTCCGCGGCGCAAAGATTCTGTACCCCCCGGTACAGCGGCCCTACCCGCCCCTCTACTTTGGCGGCTCTTCCCCCGCCGCGCACGAGCTCGCCGCCAAGCACGTGGACGTGTACCTCACCTGGGGCGAGCCGCCGGCCGCGGTCGCCGAAAAGCTTCGCGACATGCGTGAGCGCGCGAAAAAGCAAGGCCGTGAGCTGCGCTTCGGCATCCGCCTGCATGTCATCGTGCGTGAGACTCGGAGCGAGGCGTGGGCCGCCGCCGAAAAGCTCATCAGCCGTTTGGACGACTCCGCGATCGCGGCCGCGCAGCAATCGTTCGCGCGCTTCGATTCCGAAGGTCAAAAGCGCATGTCGAGCCTGCACGGAGGGCGTCGGGACAAGCTAGAAGTGAGCCCGGATCTGTGGGCGGGCGTGGGGCTCGTACGCGGCGGCGCGGGGACGGCGTTGGTCGGTGATGCGGAGACGGTCGCTCGGCGACTGCTCGAATACCGTGAGCTCGGCATCGAGACGTTCATCCTTTCCGGCTACCCGCACCTGGAAGAGGCGTACCGAACGGCCGAGCTGCTCTTCCCGAAGCTGCCCCTCGAGCGGACCGCGGCCCCGGCGGAGCTCAACCTCACCGGCCCCTTCGGCGAGATCATCGGCAACGACATCGTGCCGAGGCGGGTGTGACGCTAAGGGGATGCGGTCCCGACGGCGGATTTCGTGGTTGCCGCCGAGCGCGAGTCTCGGATCCGCACCGCGCGGCCCAGCAGGTTGTAGCGATGGAACGTGTCCGCGACCGCCTGTTGCTCGGCGAGCAGGCTATCGTCCACCCGGCGCGGGAAGCGGTGCGGCGCGCACGTCGCGGCGACGGCCGTGAGTTGCCCAAAAAAGAGGCCCACGAGCTCGGGCTGGGCCTGCACCAAGGTCTCGCTGCCGATGTACAGCACCGTGTTGTCGGTGAGCCCCGACGCGTCCCGAAGCACGCGCCCGCCGCCGGTGGCGAGCAGCTCGTGCAAAAGAGGCGCCCAAATGGCCCATGCGTCCACGTGGCCCTGCTCGAACGCCAGGCGTGCCTCTGCCGGCGTCAAGTAAACGACTTCCACGTCTTCGTACTGGAGACCCGCCTCCTCCAACGCTCGGATCAGGAGGTAGTGCACGTTCGCGCCCCGGTTGAGCGCGATGCGTTTTCCGGCCAGCTCCCGAACGGAGCGCACGGGAGAACCGAGCGGGACGACCAACGCCTCGTCCGTCGGTGCGGGCGCCTCGGCCGCGATGTAAACGATGGGCACCCGCGCTGCCTGCGCGAAGACCGGCGGCCCCTCCCCGACGCCCGCGAAAGAAAGCTGGCTCCCCTGGAACGCCTCGACCATCTGGATGCCGCCGGGGTACTCGATCCACTCCACGCGAAAGCCACGCGCGGACAGCACGGCATCGAGCCCGCCGTGCTCCTTCACCAAGGGCAGCAGTCCGATGCGCTGGAAGCCGATACGAACACAAGGCGCCGAAGGCCGCAGCACACGCTGGGATTCGGGCGGGCTCGTGAGGGGCTCCGCGATGGCGCCGCGCACGGAACCCGGAATTTGGCCGTACTCCAAAAGCCGCGCGCGCACGATGTTGCGGCTGATGCCGAGCAAGCGCGCGGTCTGCAATTGATTGCGCTCGCAATACTCGAACGCCTTGCTCATGACCGTTCGCTCGATCGCTTCCCACAGATCAGGAAGCTCGGCGTCGAACAGCCGCTCCAGGCCAGCTCCAAGCGCGGCCTGGGGCGTCACCGGCTCGGAGGCGGCAGGCTCCGGGGGCCGACTCGCGCGAGCGGGCATGGTGGACAGCTGCAAGTCCTTGGGCGTGACGTAGCCGCCCTGGCACACGAGCAGGGCATGATGGACGGCGTTCTCGAGCTCGCGAATATTGCCCGGCCAGGCGTGCTGCAGCAGCCGCTGCACGGCTTCAGCGCTCAGCGTCGGCGCGGCGAGGCCGAGCCGCTGCTGATAAAAAGCCATGAAGTACTCGACCAGCGGCAGGATATCGCCGGGACGCTCTCGCAGCGGCGGCAAGACGATCGGAGCCACGTTCAACCGGTAAAACAAGTCTTCCCGGAAGTGGCCGGCCGCGACCGCCTGTTGCAAAGAGACGTTGGTGGCCGCGACGAGCCGCACGTCCACGCGGATAGGTTGCCGCGCCCCGACCCGCACGACCTCTCCCTCCTGCAGGACGCGCAGCAGCTTGACCTGCATTCCGAGCGGCAAGTCGCCGATCTCGTCCAAGAACAAGGTCCCGCCGCTCGCGGCCTCGAACCAGCCGGGTTTGCTGCTGACCGCGCCCGTGAACGCCCCTTTTTCGTGGCCGAATAGCTCGCTCTCGATCAGCGTATCTGCGAGCGCGCCGCAGTTGACGGCGACGAACGCCCGTTCCCGGCGCTGGCTCAGCTCGTGAATGTGGCGGGCGACGATCTCTTTGCCGGTTCCGGTCTCGCCCATGACGAGCACGGTGGCTTCACTGGGCGCGATTTGGCGAAGCCGGGCGAGCACGTCGACCGACCGCGCGTCTTCGAACACCAGGGCCTTGGCGCGCACCGAGAGTGAATGAGCCTGAGGGTCGCTGAGCGTGAGTAGGGGCATGGCTGCGGTCCGTGCTGAGGACGTCACTTCTCTCGTAGCCCCCTATACGTCCGTTTTAATGGATACGCCAACTACCAAATCCTAACGGAAGCCGCGGACTTCGGCACAAACCACCGGATCTCTTGTTCTTTCTTCGCTCACCCCTCTGGCTTATGGCAAGGACCTTCCGACATTAAGCCAGACAGGTCACGTCAGGTGAGGAGGACGAGCTCCTCAGAGGCGGTCGGGTGCACCGCGACGGTACGGTCGAAGTCGGCCTTGGTGGCACCGAGCTTCACCGCCACCGCAAAGCCTTGCAGGAGCTCGTCAGACCCGGTGCCGATGGTGTGGACGCCCACGACTTTTTCTTGCGGACCGACGCACACGAGCTTCATCGCCGTCTTCGGTTTGCGCTCGGTGAAGCCGAAGCGCATGTTCGTGAAGCGCGTGGTGTAAATCTTCACGTCGTCACCATAGAGCTCGCGCGCCTCCGACTCCGTAAGCCCCACCGTGCCGATGGGCGGGTGACTGAACACGACGCTCGGGACGTTCTCGTAATCCAGCTTTGCGTCGGGCTTGCCTCCAAACAAGCGATCTGCCAGGCGCCGCCCGGCGGCGATCGCCACCGGCGTGAGTTGCTTGCGCCCAGTCACGTCCCCCACCGCGTAGATGCCTTCGGCGCTGGTGTTTTGGAAGTCGTCTACCTCGATTTCGCTGCGCTCGTTACGTTTGACAGCGACGGTGTCTAGCGCCAATCCCTCGCAGTTGGGCACACGGCCCGTCGCCCAAACGAGGGCGTCGAAACCGCTGTGGCGCTTGCCGTGGTGCGACTCCACGCTCAAAGTGCCGTCCTCCGCGCGCGTCACGGCGCAGAGCTCGTGGGACGACATCAAGCTCACTCCGGCCGCCGACATCTCGCTCGCAAGCGTCGTGGCGAGCATCTCGTCGAAGCCGGCGAGGAGGCGGCCGCCCCGGACGAACAACGTGACGTCACTGCGTAAGGCGTTGAAGACGCCCGCGATCTCCACCGCGATGTAACCGGCGCCGACGACCGCGACCCGATCCGGCCGGGACTCCAGCGCGAAGAAACCATCCGAAGTTAGGCCGAGCTCCGCCCCGGGCACGTTGGGGACATTCGGACGGCCGCCGGTCGCAATCAGAATGTGATGCGCCGACAGCTGCTCGTCCCCCACTCGCACCAGGCCCGGACCAGCAAATTTCGCTTCCCCCCGGAATAGCCGCACGCCGTCCAGCTCCACGTTGCGCTCGTAAATGCCGTTCAGCCTCGCTACGTATTGGTCCCGAGCGCGCTTGAGCGCGGCCCAGTCCACCTTCGGACGTTGCACCTCGAAGCCGTAATCCGACGCGTCCTTGAGCCATTCGGCGCACTCGGCCGCGTTCCACATCAGCTTCTTGGGGACGCAGCCGACGTTCACGCACGTGCCGCCCAGCCGACCTCGCTCCACCAGCGCTACCTTGGCGCCGTGGCGAGCCGCCCGTCGCGCCGACGCCATGCCGCCGCTGCCCGCACCGATCACCAAATAGTCGTAGGTTTCCAAGGGGTCCAAGCTTTCACCTAGCAACCTAGGCCTTCACCGTCCAGGCCCCGGGACGAACTCGCAAGGCGTGTTACCTTGCGGGGCAAATGAGCGGACAGACGCACGTTTTGGTCGGCGACAAGGTCGCCCTGCTACCCCAGCTCGAGCCCGGTCAAAGGCTCCTGCCGGTGACCGAGCTCTCGGAGCTGCTCGTGCTCTCGGAGGCCGCGCAAAAAGCCGCTCGCGAGGCCGTGGCTCGCGCCAATGCGTCGCTTCAGCCGCTCCGCCGCGTCAGCGACGCCGCGATCAGCCAGTTCTTCGAGAGCTTCGCGGCCCTTTTGGAGGATCCCACCACCTTCGAAGAGATTGCTAAGGTGAACGCGTCGGACGTGGAGTCGGCACAAGCGCGCGGGCGTAGCACCGGGCGGCTCCGGCTCACGGAATCCATGCGCCGCGACATGATCGATGGCTTGCGCGGCTGGGCCTCGGCGCCCTCGCGCGTGGGGGAGCTGGTCGAGCGCCGCCAAGGGGAAGGCTTCGCGATCGAACGGCGACGCGCACCGCTCGGGTTGGTGGCGTTCGTGTTCGAGGGTCGGCCCAACGTGTTCGCGGACGCCGCGGGTGTGCTCCGCAACCGCAACGCAGCCGTGTTCCGTATCGGGGGCGACGCGCTCAACACCGCCGTCGCGATCGAAGAGCTCGCCCTCCGGCCCGCGCTCGTTCAGGCCGGATTACCAGAAGGTGCGCTCACCCTCGTGCGGAGCACGGAGCACGGCGCCGCTCAGGCTCTATTTTGCGAACGCTCCATTCGGCTCGCGGTCGCCCGCGGCTCCGGCCGCACCGTCGCGCTCCTGGGTGCGGTCGCCCGCCAGCACGGCATTCCGGTTTCGCTGCACGGTACGGGCGGCGCGTGGATGTACATAGAGCCTTCCGCCAAGCCAGAAACGGTGCGCAACGCCATCGTCAACAGCTTGGATCGCAAGGTGTGCAACACGCTCAACGTGCTGCTTCTGGACCGCGCGGCCGTGCCCTCGCTAGGCCCCGTCGTGGAGCAAGCATTGCGGGAAGCCAAAGCGGAAGTGGCCGTTCTCCGCGGCTCGGAGGGCACGGTGACTGCGAAGCTCGAGCTCGAGGAGCCGAAGCTTGGCCACGAGTGGGAGTGGGACAGCACGCCCGAGATCTCGTTCGGCATCGTGGATGGGCTCGGCCAAGCCGCCGCGCTGTTCAACCAGTACAGTCCTCGCTTCGTGGCCTCCATCCTTTCGACACGTGCCGGCGCCTTCGAGCAGTGGGCGGACGCGGTGGAAGCGCCGTACGTCGGCAACGCCTTCACGCGTTGGGTGGACGGGCAGTGGGCGTGGCTGCGGCCGGAGCTTGGGCTCACCAACTGGGAGAGCGGTCGCTTGCTCGGGCGGAGCGGCTTCCTAAGTGGTGACGACATCACCTCCGTGCGCGACTTCTTCGTGGACGAAACCGGGCTCGCGACGCAGCGCCGCTAACCGCACCGCGCGGGTACGCTCGCGGGCTCGGGCTCAGAAATATCTCGACGGGATGTTGATCGAGAGACAATCGTCTCTCATACTAGACAACACGTCAACTCCAGGAGCGGGCCCGCGCCCGCGGAAGTCGAGATAGCGAATGAAGCGTTCTAGCTTTTTGAAGGGACTACTGTCCGTATCCGCGCTGAGCCTGCTCGGGGAGCGCAGCGCCCGCGCCGCGAGCCCCTCCGTCATTCGGATCGGGGTACCGAGCGTCGGCGTCGGAGACCGCCCCAAGTCCGGCGGCTCGCCGCCCTCCACCGTCGGCCTGCAAGGTCTGCTGGAGGAGGAGTTCAAGGCCGACGGCATCAAGGTGCAGTGGAGCTACCTCCGCGGCGCCGGCCCCGCCCTCAACGAGCTGTTCGCGAACGGCCTGGTCGATTTCGGGTTCGGCTTGGGAGACTTGCCGTCGATCATCGGTAAGGCCGGAGGCCTTCCGACGCGAGTGCTCCTCGCCGGCGGCATTCGTCAGAATAGCTACATCTCAGCGCCGGCGGACTCCTCAATCAGCGGCGTGAAGGATTTGCGCGGTAAGAAGGTCGCGATCTTCAAGGGAACCAACATCCAGCTCGCGGTCCAGCGCATTCTCGAAGCGCACGGACTTACTGAAAAAGAGCTCCGTTCCATCAACATGAACACCCCCACCACCAAGGCCGCGCTCGTCACTCGGGACGTGGAGGCCGCCTTCGGAGGCAGCGACTATTTGGCGCTACGCGACCAAG
>JAQSWN010000032.1 GCA_029266615.1 Polyangiaceae bacterium | reverse complement strand
CCCACCCCCCTAACCCCACGCCCCTTGGGCGAGGTGCCACTAACTACCCCGCTCGCGTCCTTTCCCTTCCTCGGCCCCACAGCAATCCGGCAAGTCCGAGCAACGAAGCAACGGAAACGGCAAATGAGGCGGAAAGCCCGCGAAGCGGAGCAGACCGAAGGCGACGAAAGTCGCCTTCGGCTTTTTGTGCTTCAGACTCGTTGAATAGGGCGGGGCAAGAAGGGGTGCCGAGTGCTGCGCTTAGCCCCGCGCACTTCGCTGGACGGGACCCGAATGGTGAAGAGGGCGGAGTCGGAAACCGAGACCGGTAGGCGCCGCTGACCGTGTGCTGATGTATGTGCGGCCCTTAGCGAAGTCGGTGTCTTGATCGCTCGATACGAAGAAGACACCGAACCTTAGCGATTTGGACACGTGCCCTGACGAAGATTGAAGGGTCATGCTGGCCCAGAAATTTTCGCCGTCCGATTCCGAGCTCCCCACGCGACCCCTCAACGCACGACCCGCGCCGCGGGTGGAAGCGTCGCGCCTCCACCTCATGTTGGTGCGCGCGCCCTCGCCGACGCCCCGCGGCCTTGCCTGGGCTCGTCGCGAAGACTCCCAGAGCTTCGACGCGAAGCGGCTGGAAGTCATGCTGCGCCACGAGCGGCTCAATCTCGGTTGAGCGAGCCCTGGGCCAGCTCGAGCTTCGACGCCGCCTCGTGCCCGGCGTCGAGTTGCCTGGCTAACCTCAGAGCCGACTTGAACGTGACCAGCGCTGCGCGGTCCGGCCGCAGCTCGACATGCTCCAGCGCTGCTGCCACCGCTCGCTTTACTGACGCGCGTGTCGCAGCTTCTAGTGCGGCCGCCGGCTCGCGACGCGCGTCAGCTTGTCCGGGTTGCGCACGGAATAGATCGCGACGATCTTGTCTCCGTCGATCGTGAAGGCCGTCGTTTGCAGGACGCCGTCGTTGCCGCGCGTGATGAAGCCCGGCAGCCCGTCGATCCATGCGGGCTCGTAGTAGGGCGCTGGCCGGAATGAATCCTTGCGGGCGATGCCAAAGTAGAACTTTTCGGCCCGAGATGCGCCTCGTACGGGTTTGGTCGCCGCGGCGCTCTTCCCACCACCATCCGAGTAGATGACCACGTCCTCGGCGAGCAGCTGCCGGAGCGCGGAGAGGTCTCCGCTGCGTGACGCGAGGTAGAAAGCGTGCGCGATCTCCGCGCCGCGATCGGGCGTGACGCCGAAGCGCGGACGAGACGCTTTGACGTGCTCGCGTGCTCGCGTCGCCAGCTTGCGGCAGGCGGCAGGCTCGCGACCCAGCTCCCGCGCAATGTCGTCGAGCCCAACTTCGAAGACGTCATGGAGCAGGAAGGCGGCGCGCTCGAGCGGCGACAATCGCTCGAGCGCCATCATCAACGTGAGCGTGAGGTCGTCCGAGGCGCTGGGCTCGCCTTCGATGAGCGGCTCAGGGAGCCACGGGCCGACGTAGGCTTCTCGTTGCCGCCGCGCCGACTTGAGCACATCCAGGCTGATGCGCGTCACCATCCGCGCTAGATACGCGCGCGGGCTGTCGACGCCCTCTGGAACGTCCTGATAGCGAAGGAGCGCGTCTTGGACGGCGTCTTCCGCCTCCGCCACGGAACCGAGCATCCGATACGCGAGTCGCACGAGCCGAGGGCGTAGCTCGGACACACTCTCTTCATCAAGCCGCGGCATCTGCGTTTTTGACGGAATGGACCTTTCGAAATCCGACTGCGATACGATTCCACCCGTTGATGGCCACGATCACCATCGTCAATTTCACGCGGTCGGTCTCGTTGAGCTCCCGTGAAAGCTCGTCGTAAACGTCGTCCGGGGCTCGGGTGGATGCGACGAGGGTGAGCGCTTCCGTCCACGACAGCGCCGCCCGTTCACGCGCCGTGTAGAGCGGGGACTCTCGCCATGTGCTGAGGAGGTCCAGGCGCTCGTTGGTCTCGCCAGATTTGCGGGCGTCCGCCACGTGCATGTGCACGCAGTAAGCACACCCGTTGAGCTGAGATGCCCGAATCTTGACCAGGTGGATTAGCTTCATCTCCAAGCCGCTATTGCGCACTTTGAGCTCGAGCTCGAGCATCGCGCTCATGAGCTCGGGCACTACTTTCCCGGGGTCGAGTCGCTCTTTCATGGGTCGCCGTTCGCGCCGCTGGCGCGCCTTTCGACACCAAGACGAGCGGGGACTCGTCAACGTGACATCCGGCGACGCGAATCACGGAAATGGGGCAAAAGCGCTGAGCAGAATGGCCGCGACGGTCACGATGGCAGCGAGTTTCTCCGATGGAGACAGTGTGGGTTTCGCTGGTACTGCAGCGCCAGAACCGTCAGCAACACCTTAATCTTGCACTCTGACGGGTTATGCCTTACTTCCATTCGGTGCAGTTCCTGCCGACGCACTGTCGACATTGCGGGTCAGTGGCCCTGGCCATTCGCACCACGCAACACCAAGCAGCTGCAGCCTGTAGCTGCGGCGGCACCGCGTTCGTCGTGCCGGGGCCAAGCTTTGCGGAGCATGAGGTCGCGCTTTTCGACTGGCTTGTAAAGGTCGCGCGCTACGCCCAGCTCCGCCCGGCGGAGGCGCAGCGCGTCTGCTTGGAGATAGAAACGGGCTTGGCTCGGGCGGATCAACCAGGCACCTACACGCGCTTGAGCGAGCGCTTTCCCTCCTTGGCGGAGCTCCGGCCCCAATTGGCGGATTCTCCCGCCCGCATGGCCCGTGCCCTGCGCATGCTGGAAACCATCCTCAACGCGCTCTCCATCCCAGGAAAGTCGCTGTCGCTTTCCACCGCTCCCGTGCCCCACCGGCGAGAAGCCTGAGCGGCGTTCCGGCTCAGCCTGTGCCGCTCACGGCTTAGTCAGGCGCGAGCGGTTTGCGCTGCCTGCTCCGGTGCGGCCACGTCGCTCAGCACCAGATTCAAGGCGCCTACGAGGCTGTAGAAGAGCAGCTCGCGCGAGGCAGCGACCCGGGCGCCCCCGGAGAGGTCGACGCTCTGCCGCGCTATCTGTAGCGCCTCCAATAGAGCTTCCGGAACGCCTCCCCGAACCTTCCGGGAGAGTCGGAAGCGCTCGCATCCATCTGGCTCCACGAGGCTCAAGGTGACCCCGGTAGGACCGCGGCGGCTGCCGCCATAGGTCTGCCGCAATGCGCTCAGGGCCTGACTTTCTAGCGCTGCCGGCAGCGCGCTCGGCCGGCGCTCGGGGCGGGCGTTCAAGTAAAATAGGTCATCGTCACCAACGACGAGCAACGCCGAAGCCAGCGCGCTCAGCTCCACCCGCAGCGCTTCGAGCGTGGAGCGGTCGGGGACACCCCACCCGTTGGTGAAGAGCAACAGCAATGCACTGCTCTCTCCGCAGAGCGCGGGGCAGGGAGGAACGGTGCGAGAAGGAAGGTGCGGCATCGAAACCGGGATCGCAAGACTCGTACCTTGCCGCCGCTTCCTGCTCGGCAACGGAGCGAGCTGCTCCGCGCGGAGCTACGGTGATACCGCGCGAGGCAGATCGCTACCGTTGAGGCAAAAGACCTAGAGCAACTTCGAAGACGCGTGGGAAAGCTTTTCGCGAAGCTCTTCCACCAGTGGCTGCTCGATGTGAAGCTGGTTTTTGACGCGATGCACTCCCGGCACGCGCTCGGCAGTATCCACGGCTGCGGTGCGCATCTCACGAGTCGCCACTTGGCCACTGAGGGTAACGACGCCCGCTTCGACGCTGACCTGAATCTCGCTTGGGTTCACGCCGGCGGCTTGCTCCAGGCGGATGCGCACGTCGTCGTGAATTCGGTCATCGTGATGAGTGTCGGGCGCGGGACGCCACGGCTCCGTGGAGTTCGCCGGTTCGGCGAAGCCGCCCCCCGCGTAGCCGCCGCTCACACCGCCAGCGCCGGCGCCGCTGTAGCCGGCGCTGCCGCCGAAGCCTCCGTAACCAGGCCCTGGAAACGCGCCCAACTCTTCGTTGTCCTTGTTCGCCATCGTGGTGCTCCTGTGCTTCTTGGCCCGCGGCTTTTTGGTCACGCGAGGAAATGCGCGACAACCCGCGAGCATCATGATCAGCCGGCCTTCTGCCCGTTGCGAGTGTGCTCCTCGTTACCGTCCTTATCGTGGCCGGTGCGGGCGTCGGGCTGCTTCGTGCCCACTTTGGAGCTTTGGTCGCCCGGTACGCGCTGCGGCGGCGGCTTGATTTCCGGGTGGGCCGTCACTTGCTCCGGCGGCCCGGGACTCTTTTCTTTGTTCTCCATGCTCGGAGTGGAGCAAAGCGCGTGCCGGAGCCGGCCGACACGGAGGCTAAAATTTGTAGCCGGTGACCAGCGTTTGCGCCAAAAGCCCCCAGCCGTCGATCGCGACGAAGAGCAGCAGCTTGAACGGCAAGCTCACTTGGCTCGGATTGAGCATCTGCATGCCGAGCGCGAGCAAGACATTGGCAACGACCAGGTCGATCACGAGAAACGGCAGGTAGATCGCGAAGCCCAGCGCGAATGCCTCCAGCAGCTCGGTGACCACGAAAGCGGGCACGACGATGGTGAGGTCCTCGCGCTGCACGGCGTCTCGTTCACCGACTGGGCGCGCGGCTCGGGCGATCTCGTAGAACCGTTTGCGTTCCCGCTCGGAGGCGTTCTTCTGCAGAAAGCTCGCGATGGGCTCTTTGATCGCCGCGCCCGCGCCGAGCAGCCACTCCGCGGTTTCGGCGCGATCGCTCGTAGCGACCAGGGGCGTCAGCCTTTCGCTCAGGCGCGTGCCGAGCGGGGCCATTGCGAGCAGCGTGAGGGCCCCCGCGAACGCCATGATCACGGTGCTGGAAGGCACGTTCTGCGCGCCGATCGCGCCGCGCACAATCTGCAGCACGGTCGAAATCTTGACGAACGCGGTCAGGGTCATGAAGGCGAACGGCAACAGCGTCGCCACGCCCAGGGCGATGATGAGCGTGATTGGGCGCGCCAGCAGATCCGGAGCCGCGTTCACGCCGGCTCCGGGGGGTCTTGCGGAGGCGCCGAGGGTTTGACTCCGACCGCGCGCTTGAGCACTTCTGCAAAGCTTGGCGGCTCGGTCGCCACGGCTTGGGGGAGCTCACTCCGTGGCAGCTCGCCGAGCTTGGCCAGTGCGCTTTCGGACGCCGCCAGCACGTAGACCGTCTCCCCAGCCCGAACCAGGTACACGGCGCGCCGGCCTTCCAACGGAAGCCGCGCCACGAGCTCGAGGGGGCCGCCCACCTTGCCGAGCCCGACGCGACGCAGCGCGCTGAGCAGCAGCACGGAAAGCGCCACGACTGCGAGCAACGTGACGAGCGTCTGGACGACGTACTGCGATACCGGCGTCATGGGCGCGCGGAGGTTACACGCGACGGTGGCTCGAGAACAGCGTTGGGCCGCGGACCGGAGGGGGGACTCCCAGCACGAAATGAGTGCCGAAACACGACCCTTCCAGGCAAGGTACGGAGGTCGGCTCCGTCGCGGAGCTGACGCGAGGAACCATGAGCTCGACGAATACCTATGCTCCCAGTTTTCGACTCGACGGCAAGGTCGCGCTGGTGACCGGGGCGAGCCGCGGAATCGGCTACGGCTTGGCGCGCGCGCTGGGGGAGGCGGGGGCGCGCGTGGCGGTGAGCGCGCGAGACGAGAAAGCGCTGGAGGAGCTCGCGAGCCACTTGCCTAGCGGCTTGGTCGTGCCGATGGACCTACGAAACATCGATTCAATCCGCGAGGGCGTGGCGCGCGTGGAGCGGCACTTCGGCCGGCTGGATATCCTCGTGAACAACGCGGGCGTCGGCGCGAATCACCCTGCGCTGGACGTGACCGAGCAGGATTGGGACGAGCTCATGGACGTCAACCTGAAAGGGCTCTTCTTTTGCGCGCAAGCAGCGGCGCGCGGCATGGTCGCGCGCGGCTACGGTCGCATCGTGAACCTCAGCTCACAGGCGGCGGTCGTCGGTATCGTGGACCACGCCGTGTACTGCGCGAGCAAGGGCGGCGTGAATCAGCTCACGAGGGTGATGGCGCTCGAATGGTCGAAGCACGGCGTGACCGTGAACGCCGTCGGTCCGACGTTCATCTACACGCCTGGCACCGCGGAGCGGCTGGACGATCCCGAATACCGGGCGAACGTGCTCCGGCGCATCCCCGCCAACCAAATCGGAGACATCTCCGACGTCGCGGGGGCGGTCATTTACCTTGGCTCGGACGCGGCCAAGCTCGTCAGCGGTACGTGCCTTCTGGTGGACGGGGGCTGGACCGCGCAGTGATTCAAGCCCTGTGAGAGGGCCGCCTCCGAGCGGCCCCTGGTCCCGACTCGTGAAGCTCAGGCGGCTGGGCTCTTCGCGGCGACGGGCGGCGCGCTGCCTGGAGGTCCGGCTGGTTTGGGCGCGGCGGCCTCTTTCAAGCGGCGTGCGGCCTGCACCATGTGCACGATTTGGTCGAGGATGACCGCGCAGAGAATCACTGCGCCGACGATGATCCAGTTCCAGTTCGGGTTCAGTCGCCAAATACGACGAATGCCGTCCGGGTCCGTGTACTGGACCTGAAACATGTTGATGCCGTTGTCGATGACTCGCATGATCGAGGCGCCGATCAGGATGCCGAAGATGGTGCCTTCGCCGCCGCGCAGTGAGCAGCCGCCAAGCACTGCCGCCGCGATTGCGTAAAGCTCGTAGGCGACGCCGACCTGCTGCGACATCTGCCCGATGTAGGCGGCGTAGCAGACGCCCGCGATGCCGGCCGTACCGGCGGAGATCACGTACGTGAGCAGCTCGACCCGATTCACGTTGATGCCGGAGTAGCGCGCCGCGTCGCGGTTGCCGCCGATGGCGTAGATGTAGCGGCCGAGCACCGTGTAGTGCAGCACGTAGGCGCCGATCGCGGCGACGGCCGCGAAAATCACCGTCGACCAGCCGATGAGCGGGTCCCGACCGATGTGCAGCAGGCCGCCGCTCGACAGGTTCAGCAGCGCGGAGTCGCCCATGCTGATGACGCCGCCTTCCACGATGGTTTGCGAGACGCCTCGTAGCAGCAGCATGCCGCCCAGCGTGACGATGAACGGCTGCAGCTTGAGCCGCGTGATGAGCAGGCCTTGCAGCACGCCCACCAGCACCGCCGCCGCGAGCGCCACCGTGATCCCAATCCAAAGCGGGTAGCCGAGACCGCCCGTTTGGGTCGACGAAAGCCGCGCGATGAGCACGCCCGTGAGTCCCACCACCGAGCCGATCGACAGATCGATGCCGCCGGTGATGATCACGAAGGCGATGCCAATCGCGAAGATGCCGAGCATGGAAATCTGGCGCGTCGTGTTCACTACGTTCGACGCGCCGAGAAAGTCCGAGTTCGAGGTCCAGAGCGCGATGCACATGAGCACCAGCGCGATCAACATTCCCAGCTCACGCCTCATGACGCTGCCACATTGCTTTCCCCGGCGCCCTGGGGCTTACCGGTCATCAGCCCGGCGATCGCGAGCTGCGTGAGCTCGTGCCGCTCGAGCACTCCCTTGAGCCTCCGCTCGTGCATGACGACCACGCGGTCGCTCATACCGATGGTTTCTTCCATGTCCGAGCTCACCATGAGGATGGTGATGCCTTGATCCGCGAGGTCCGCCATGTGCCGATAGATTTCGGCCTTGGCGCCCACGTCGATGCCGCGCGTCGGTTCGTCCAAAATCAAGATCTTGGGGGACATTGCCAGCCACTTCGCGAGCACGACCTTTTGCTGGTTGCCACCCGAGAGGTTCACGACCGCTTGCTTGATGGAAGGAGTCTTGGTGCGCAGGCGCTTCACGCCGTTCTCCGCGACCACGTTTTCGGTCTTCCGGTCTAGCCAGCCCATGGCCGCGTAGCTGCTCACGTTCGGCAGCGATGTGTTTTGCGCCACCGACATGGGCAGCACCAAGCCGTGACGCTTGCGGTCCTCCGGCGCCAGGTAAACGCCCGCCTGAATCGCGTCGCGCGGCTGCCTGGGATCGTACGGCTTGCCTTCCAGCTTCATCTCGCCCGAGAGGGCTGGGGTGACGCCGAAAATGGCTTCCATGAGCTCGGTCCGGCCGGCGCCGATGAGCCCCGCGAACCCGAGGATTTCGCCTTTGCGCGCCGTGAAGCTGGCGCCTTCGGGCGTGCCGGGGACGCGCAGGGCGTTCACCTCAAGCATCGGCTCCGTCGACGTGCGCTCGCGCTTCTCCGGGAAATATTCGTTGCTGAGCTCGCGGCCGACCATGAGCGCCACGACCTTGTCGTGCGTCGCCTCCGCGCGCAGCAGGTCCCCCACGTAACGGCCGTCCCGCAGCACGCTGATGCGATCCGACAGATCCATCACCTCCTGCATGCGGTGGGAGATGTAAATGATGCCGATGCCGTCCGCCTTGAGCTGGCGAATGATCTGAAACAGCTGCTCCGACTCGGCGCTGGCCAAGGACGAGGTCGGCTCGTCCATGATGATGATGCGAGCCTTGGTGGAGAGCGCTTTGGCAATCTCCACCATTTGCATTTGTCCCGCGGTTAGGCGGGAAACCGGCGTCGTTACCGGCATCTTCAGCCCGACGCGCCCGATGAGCTCCGCGGCGCGCGCGTTCATCTTCGGGCGGTTGAGGGGGCCGAAGAGGCCTCCTTTGGCGCCCTCGTTCCCGAGGAAGATGTTGGAAGTGATGTCCAAGTTCGGGGCCAGCATCAGCTCCTGGTGGATGAGCGCGATGCCAGCCGCCTTGCTGTCCTTCACCCCGCCGAACGTGACGGCTTTGCCGTCAATCTCGATGTCGCCTTCGTCGGGAGGCTGCACGCCGCCCAGAATTTTCATGAGCGTGCTCTTGCCGGCGCCGTTTTCGCCCATGAGCGCCAGGACCTCGCCCGGCCGAAGCGACAACGACACACCCTGCAAGGCCACCACGCCGGGGAAGCGCTTGGTGATGCCCCGCATCTTCAGGAGGAGGGAGGATTCGTTGTCGCTCATAGCCGCGCTCGAGGTCACTGCACCGACTTACGCATCTCGGTCAGCTCGGCCTTGAAGGCCTCCACGTTGCTCTTGTCGATCACGGTGACGCCCGTGTCGATGACGCCGTTGGCGGGAATGTTCTTCTTCGCTTCCGCCGGCTTGGTCGCCAGCTCGTGCATCCACTTGGCGGAGAGGTAGCCGAACTGGAACGGCTTCTGCACCACCGTGGCTTCGATGGTTCCGTTCTTGATCGCGTCTAGCGTCGCTTCGTCTTCGTCGAAAACGGCGGCTTTGACTTTGCCCTGCTTGCCGAGCCCTTGGAGCGCGGCCGCGATGGCCGGGCCGTTGTAGTTCCACAAGCCAACCACGAGGTTCAGGTCCTTGTGGGCGTTGACGATGTCCTCCACGTTCGAGCGCGCCTTCGCGCGGTCCGTGTTGTCTTCGCGCTTGTCGACAATCTCGATCTTCTTGTCTTTGATGGCCGCTTCCACGCCGGCCAGACGCTGGGCCGCGTTGTCCGCCGATAGGGTGCCCACGAAGACCGCAATTTTGCCGCCGTCGGGCAGCAGCTTGGCGATGCGCTCGCCGAGAGCCTTACCGGCCTCGAAATTGTTGGTACCGATGTAGAGGAGACGCTTGGACTTGTCCGCGTCCGAGTCGAACGTGATGAGGCTCGTCTTCTCCGCGACCTCGTTCAGGACGCGCAGCTGGTCCTTTGGTGCAACGACGCTGACCGCGATCGCGTCGTAACCCTGGCTCGCCAGATTCTGGAGGATCTGGTTCTGATCCTCGGGCGTTCCGTTGGGGGGCATCTTCATGTCCACCTGGATCTTCGCTTCCTTCTCGTACTTGCGCAGACCCGCTTCGGCGATCTTCCAGAACTGACTCGGGTTGTTGGTGACGAACCCGAGCTTGACGATCTTCCCCTCCGCCGCCGGAGCGCCGCCCGAAGCCCCTGCGCCCGCCTTGCTGTTGTTGCACGCCGATGAGAGCAAGAGCGGCAGTGCCGCGATAGCCAGTCCTAGATTTCGCTTCGCTTTGTTCATCTCGCCAGAGTCCTCGGTTTCATTGCGCTTCTTCTGCGCTTCGGTGCGGCCCGCCCGCCTCCGAGGGTTTCGGACGGCGAGAGGCGTGGGCTTTCAGTCGATCTCGCTACGGCGCGCTCTTCCGCAGAAAACTTGGGGGGAGGCTGGCACGTGGACCGCAAAGGGAAGTGGCTTCCCAAACCTGAGGCTGATCGACTTTTTGTTCGCGGTGGCAGCCAGGCACTTTCGAAGTTCCTTCGTTCCGGTCCACACCCAGAGTCTCGGGAGCCGCCCAAAGTCGGTCATTCGTTTTCGCCCCCCGGAGTTTCGGGAGGGCGAGGGGCGGCCATGGATTGATGGCGGGAGAAGAGACCTGCCAACCAACTTTCACGGTTCGGACCGCCGCCCTCCTGAAGGGCAAGGTGCTTTACTAAGCGGTCCAGCCAGCTGCTGAGAACCAGCACGCAACTGCGGCACCGTACCAGCGCTCGGTTTTTTTGTGTAGAGCAAACCTGCCTACATCGCCGACCAGGGCGCACATGCGCATTGGTTACAAGTGCATGGCCGCAAAATTGCGGAGGGGACGTACACCGACTGGCATTCGGCGCGTCCGAGCGGTGCAACTGCTAACGAGCGATCCGAAATCGGCGAGCCCTGTTTCGGCTCTTTCGTCGAGTCAGCGCTGAGTCAGGGCGGAGCCGGGGCTACCGGAACGCTGCTCGCGCTCGGGGGCGAAGCTGCGTTGCCCTCCGGCGGCAACACGGATGGCCCGCAGTCGCACGCAGCGAAGCCGCTACCGTCCGACAGGCACGCTTGCCCGCCTTTGCAGGCGCCGGGCCCCACGCACTCGCGAGTTTGACCTGATGAACAGACGGAGGAGGACCGCGGAACCGGAGCCGGAGCGGTGGGCGAAGCCGATGCCGCGGGAACCTTCGCCTCGCCCCCGAGCGTAATGAGGGGCTCCGCGCCGTCGTTCGTGCAAGTCAGGCGCAACCGGCTGGTGTGGTATGCGCGCTCGAAGGGGGGGGCGTCTCGCAGGCGCGTCTCGCTCGTGCCCTCCAAGATTCGGTAACGCTGGTTTGGGCACTTCTCCTGCGCGCGCCGGATGCACTCGTCCATGCTGAGCTCGCATTGGAACGACCAGCTCCCGTCCTTGAGCTTTTGCGATTGCACCTCGGCGGCGCCACAGGCGGACAAGAGCGCGAGAGCGAGCGGGGGCGACCAGCGCATGGCTCCGCTATATGCCAGACGCGCGCGCCCGTTGCTTGCGCATTTACGGCTCAGTACCCGGTGATGGTGAGGGCGAAGCTGATCTTTGAGGAGTCTTCGACGTCCAGCGGATCCGCGTACCCGTAGTCCAGGTTCGGATAGAGAGGTGGTTGGCGGCCGTCATTCAGCGCGGCGGCGTAGCCAATTCGAGTCCGAATCAGGCGGTGCGCCGGGAGTCGTGGCCCTTGTCCGAAGCCCGGTCGGTCTCGTCTCCTCGCTCGACGGAGCCGCGACCGACGGCGGAGCGGACACCCCAGGCCGCGAGCTGCCGGGCGGCGAGCTGCGGAGCCCGAGCAGGGGCTCATGCAGGCTGTCCTGCGGCGGGCGCGGCGCTGGCCCCAAGTAGTAATGACAGGTCTGCCCGGGAGTGGTGCCGTGGCGGCTCCATGGGTTGGTCTAGGACTGCTCGACCCAAGAAATTCATGAAGAAGAGACGATCCGGCACATTAGCGCCTCGTTCAAAGCAGTCAGTAGACATGCTGACAACTTGCGGGCGAGCGACGTGACCATCGCGCCTCGGACGGGCCGTTCCGAGCGAAGTTGAAGAGACCGACGGTTTTCTCGTCAGGAAGCTGGTGCGTCTCCGCATTAACGCCGAAGTAGCCGCCCCGCGCACCCGTTCAGGCGGGACGTAGCGCAGCAAGGCGCGTCCGCATCCAACCCTAGTCTTCAGTGACCGCCCGCACCCCACGGAGAAACTCGATGAATCGCTCTGCCCTTGCTCTGTTCGCGCTTCCGCTCGTCTTCAGCTGCGGTGTCGAAGACCTGAGTCAGCCCCCCGGCAACACTGCCGGCACAGGCGGCACTGGCGCCGTCGCGGGCACGCCGACCACCAGTGGCGGCTCGGCTATGGGAGGCTCCGGAGGCGCTGGCGGGTCGGGAACGCCGACGGCCGGCTCATCCATGACCGGCGGCTCCGGCGGTTCCGGCGGTGTTGCCACCGCGGGCACGGGCACGGGCGGCGGTGGCACGGGCGGGGCCCCGATGGGCGGTAGCGGCGGCGCAGCCGGCGGTAGTGGCGGCAGTGCCGGCGGTGCGACCGGGCCGACCATCGCCGATGTCGTTGGCAAGTTGGACGGCTTCTTGTTCATCGCACCGTGCGGAGACGGCGGCACTGGCTTCGACTGCCTGAACAGCACGGCCGTTCCTGCGCCGCAAAATAGCCCGACTTGCCAGAACCAGCAGACGAAGAACACCACGGTCGACTTCGCGATCGGTGGCGAAGCGGGCAAGGTCTACGACGTCACGGTGCACGTCTATGGCGTGGTCGAGTCCAAGAACTATCAGGGCGGCATGCGGCGTGACGGCAACAACATGAACGCCAGCGCCACCGGCGGCGACTTTTGGTACACGGGCGGAACCGCGCCGAACAGCACGTACAACACGTACGAGCTGCACGTCACGCCGAAGGTGGAAGGCGCGCCGAACGACTACTACCTGAACTCTCGTAACGGCACGAACGAAGGCCACGAGAGCTGGGCCCTGAATTACACGGCGACGTTCCCGGTCACGGGCGGCGGCAAAGTAAACTTCCGCGTTTTTGACTCCAATTGCCGGCAAATCATGAACTGCGGTCCGGGCACCGGTAGCAGCAATTGTGCGGCGCCGCGCCAGCTCGACCTGAGCGCGACGGATCCGAAACCCCCGGGCTCGTTCACGCAGCCGTTCGTCGGCGGCGCGCCCAATGGCGCTACCGGTCAATGGGTCTTCTTCGACGTCACGAGCGTGGTCGCGAAGTAACCAGCCGAACTCGAGCAACGCTTATTCAACGAGGCCTCGTGAGATTGACGACCATGAAGAAGGTTCGCCAGGGATTGCTCTGCCTGACGTTCGGCGCGATAACGCTCCTCGGCCGCCCCGCGCGTGCGGAGGTCACCCTCGTCAAAGCCGACGGCTGGGAGCTCTTCAGCTCCGGTCGCATCAACGGCTTCGTCAGCTACGTGAACGGCCAGGGATTTCCGCTGGCGAGCAAGGACTCCAACGGCCAGCTCGTGGCGTTGCGCGGCGGCGGGCTGTCGCAGGGTGACGCGTCCGTGGAGCAGTCCGTAGACGACATGATGCAGCCGCTCGATCAGGGCAAGATCGTCGGCATGCGCGTGCGCAGCGGCTTCCTTGGCAACATCCTCGGCTTCGGGGTGCGAAGGAAGCTCACGAACGACGGTACGACCCTCACCGGTTACATCGCGATTTGGTCGTTCATCGAGAGCGAAGCGCGCCGCAAATACCGACCCGTCCCCGCCGACGTGCGCGAGGGCTACCTCAAGCTGGAAGGGCCGTGGGGGAGCCTTCTGGTCGGCCGCTCGCTCACGCTGTTTTCGCGCGGCGCGACCGCGATCAACTTCCTCTACGGCCACGGCCTCGGCCTCGGTTACCCGGGGTCGGTGGACATCAACGGTCCGGCGGCGGGCCACATTGGCTTCGGCGTGCTCGCGAACGGCTTTGCCGCCGGTGTCGTGTACGCGACGCCGAAGTTCGCTGGGCTCCAGCTCACGGCCGGCGCGTTCGACCCCAGCATGTTGGCCGGCTCTTGGGAGCGAACGAAGTACCTACGCCCGGAGGCCGAGCTCACTTACGACTTAGAGCTCGGGAACGTGGGCAAGCTCCATCTGTTCGCCAACGGCGGGTGGCAAAAGGTTTACGTCGGGGGCAGCACGCGGTCAGCGACCGCCTATGGCACTGGCTACGGTGGCCGCCTCGAGGTCGGCCCCGTGCACCTGGGCGTTGCCGGGCATTGGGGTAAGGGACTAGGACTCAGCTACGCGTTGGAGAGCAACGACGCAACCGTCGCTTCGACCGAGCAACAGTACGAGCTTCGCACGACGGACGGCTATTACGGGCAGCTCATGCTGGCGTTGGGCAGCAAGGTCGACCTCAAGGGCGGGGTCGGCATCACCCGCGTCAAGCTGCTGGACAGCGACCGAGCGGATACGCGCAACGACGACAACGACCCGAACACTCCCACCGCTAACGACGACGCGAATCCCGCGGCTCAGGATCCGCTGGCGTGGAGCGTGGCCAAGCACCAGCTCGGCATGTCGGGCGGTGTCACGTACCACTTCACCAAGAACCTGCACTTGAGCCTCGACTACTTCCGAGCCAATTTCGCGTGGTACCTGGGTGAGCGGCAAGCCGTGAACTTCGTCAACGCCGGCGCAACGATGCTTTGGTGAGCGGGCGCGGGTAGCGGTGCGGCCAAGGCCAGTCGCGACGTAGTCTACGTGCACGGGCTCTCCTTCGAGCGGAAGGGGAGCTCGAATCAGCGGTGAGCTTGACTTCGCGCAGGTTCGCGTAAGAAGCAGCGGCTCTTGCGCAAGCTGACCTTGATAGAAGAGCATCAAGCGGCGCTAGGGCGCTGCCACCGCTGCCCAGACATGCACAAGCCGGTCGTCGTGGGGCCGCCGGTGCTGTCCAAGATCCTGCTCGTCGGACAAGCGCCGGGCGACAAAGAGCCGGCGTTGGGCCGGCCCTTTGCGTGGACGGCCGGCAAGCAGCTGTTCAAATGGTTCGCGACGCTGAACGTGACGGAGCCGCAATTTCGGGCCTCCGTTTACATGGCCGCGACCTGCCGCTGCTTCCCCGGTAAAAATCCGAAGGGGGGCGACCGCGTGCCGAGCGACCAAGAGGTTCAGAGCTGCCGCCCGTGGCTCGAGCGCGAGATCGAGCTGCTGAAGCCCGAGCTGCTCCTGCCCATCGGGCGGCTAGCCATCGAGCAGTTTTTGCCGCCGCGGCCGCTGGTGGAGGTCATCGGGCAACGGTTCGAGATCGCGCGCGGGCGGCGTCGCATCGACGTGCTGCCGCTGCCGCATCCCTCGGGAGCTTCGACTTGGCCGCGCAGCGAGCCGGGAAAGTCGCTCACCGCGCGGGCGCTTCGGCTGCTCGGTGAGCACCCAGCTTGGCGGGCGACGTTCGGCTGAGTCAGCTCAGCCGGGGTACCAGATCACGCGCGGATCGCTGGCGTCTCGCTTGTAGTCGAAGGCTGCGTCCGTCAGCTTCGCAAGGTCGTACTCCGGGCGCCAACCGAGCAGTAGTTTGGCCTTCGTATTGTCGAGCCAAGTCGAATGGTACGGCGTCTTCAGGGGCACGCCTTGGAGGCCTCGCGTCTTCTTCAGGTAAGCCGCCAGATCGCCGTAGTCTACCGGCTCGTTCATGCTCACGTTGAACGTTTGCTGCTTGGCTTTAGGATGGTCGATGGCGGTCGCGATGGCGCTCGTGAGGTCGTCCACGTGGACGAAGTTGCGCTTCACGGGCGCGCCGTCCGGGTCCAACATGATCGGCACCGCGCCGGACCTCGCGTACGTGTCCGCTTCCTCTTTGGTGACGAGGTCGCGCCAGCGCGGACCGCCGAATACGTCGTCTCCGAAAGAGAGCTGGTACCGGAAGTCGTCCTTCTCCATGATCCACGGCGCGCGCAGGCAGCAGCCGTTGAGCCCGTACTGGAGGTAGTACTGCTCGAGCATCACTTCCTCCAGCACCTTGGAGAGCGCATAGCAACCGGGGTAGGCGCTGTGCTTCTGCGTTTCCGTGACCGGCGTGGGGTGCGGGTAGAAGAAGTGCCCGACCCCGGCGTCACCGCCGACCAGCAAGAACTGTTGAAACGAAGAGCTGGTGCGCGCGGCTTCGAGCAGCCAGAACATGCCTTTCACGGCCACGTCCATGATGCTCTCCGGCGTTTCCTTGCTGGTCGCCAAATGCAGCAGGTGGGTGACGCCGCTCATGGCTTCGTCCACCGCCGCCCGCTGCTCAATCGAGCCGGAGACCACCTCCAGCCGGGGGCCGACCGGAAGCTTGCGGTTGTGACACAACGCGCGAACGGTGAAGTTTTCGAAGCGGGGCTCCGCCAGGAATCGCCGGATGAACGCCTGGCCGACCTTGCCGGCTGCGCCGGTGACCAGGATGCGCGAAACTGCCATCGCCCGTTAGTGATCCCTACCGCGCCGGCCCTTGCCGAAAGCGTCACCCAGGGCAGAATCCGGCCGGGCTCGCGCCCGTGGCGCCCAGGGCCCGTCGGCACCTTCCGGGTTTTGGTCGTATTGGTGCATGTGAGTCGTCCGTGATTGCTCCGGTGTCGCCCGCCGAGCGGTCATGCCGCTCTCTGTCTTAGGTGCCCGCCCGCAGTCACGGTCGACGCCTGTTATCGTTGCTAGATCAGGGAGGCCTCGAAAAAGGCTGCTGTCCTCGGTGGGAACCAGCGGGGGGCGGCGTTCGTGCCGCTTCGAGACCGGGTTCGTTGGCCCCCAAGACCGGCCAGAGGGGTGCGAGTCGACTTGACTCCGTTGTTTTGGGGCGGTACGGCGTCCCGGCCTTGGCCCTCGTCGTCCAGAAATTCGGCGGTACTTCGGTTGCAAATCTCGAGCGCATGCGCCGCGTCGCAGAGCTCGGTCTTCGCGCGCAGCGGGAGGGTCATCAGGTCGTGATGATCGTGAGCGCCATGTCGGGCGAGACGAATCGCCTGCTCGGGCTGGCGCATCAAATTTCGCCCACACCGGACATGCGCGAAATGGACTCGCTCGCCTCCACGGGTGAGCAGGTCAGCGCCGCGCTGGTTGCGATGACGATTCAGCAGATGGGCGGCAAGGCGAAGAGCTTTCTCGGCCACCAAATCCGCATCCACACGGACGACGCGTTCACCAAGGCGCGCATCCTGAAGATCGAGGACAGCAAGCTGCGCGGCGCGGTGCAAGAGGGCAACATCGCCGTGGTGGCCGGCTTTCAGGGTATCGACCCGGGCGGCAACATCACGACCCTCGGCCGCGGCGGCTCGGACACGACCGCGGTCGCGATCGCGGCGGCCATCAAAGCCGACGTGTGCGAGATCTATACGGACGTGGACGGCGTGTACACGACCGACCCGAACATTTGCCCGTCTGCTCGCAAGATCGAGCGCATCAGCTTCGAAGAAATGCTCGAGCTCGCCTCGCTTGGTGCGAAGGTGCTGCAAATCCGTTCTGTCGAGGTGGCGATGAAGTACGGCGTTCCCGTACACGTGCGCTCCTCCTTTACCGACACTACAGGGACCATGGTTGCTTCCGAAGAAGGTTTGGAGTCCGTCGTCGTTTCCGGTGTGGCTTACGACAAGGGCGAGGCCAAGGTGCAGCTCGTCGGCATGCCGGACCGACCCGGTATCGTCGCCAAAATCTTCGGCCTGCTCGCGGAGAAGAACGTCTCCGTGGACATGATCATCCAGAGCCCCTCGCGCGGCGGCGGGAGCGAGACGGACGTCACGTTCACGGTCGCGAAGACGGATTTGGCGCGTGTCAAAGAGCTGATCGAAGCCGCCGTGAAGGAGCTCGGCGGCGGTACGGTCGAGTACGATCCGGAGATCACCAAGGTCTCGATCGTCGGCCTGGGCATGCGCTCTCACGCCGGTGTCGCGGCCAAGACCTTCGGCATCCTCGCCGGCGAAGGCATCAACATTCAGGGTATCAGCACGAGCGAGATCAAGATCTCCTGCATCATTGCCGCGAAGTACACGGAGCTCGCGGTGCGCGCCCTGCACACCGGCTTCGGGCTCGATAAGACGGCCTGAGCTTGACCTGGATCGCCCGCGCTGGGATCGTTCCGGCGTGCCTGGCGACAGTGACGAGGTTTCGGTTCGGCGCGGGGTCGTGCGGCCGCCCCCGAGCGACGCGCCGGAAAGCGTGGACGTGCCTCGCATGGAGCCGCCGCCTCCTTCGCTCGAGGCGATGGTGCAACGGGCGCGGGGTGCGGGGCCGGAGCCTAGCCGCTCTTGGCTCATGTGGCTGGCCCTGCTCGTGGTCGCAGCGGGCCTCGTGGCTTACGTGACGCGATGAACGAGGTCGGCACCCCGATTTGGCAAGCTCGGTTGGCGGTGCCGGTGCCGCTCGGGCAAGCTTTCACTTACCTCGTGCCCCTCGAGCTTCGCGGGCGCGTGAAGCGCGGCGCGCGCGTCTTGTGCGAGCTGGGGAAGCGTAAAGTGCTCGGCGTCGTGCTGGACGTGAGCGAGCGGCCCCCGGAAATCGCGGTCGAGCGGATGAAGCCCATCGTCGCGGTGGTGGACGAGGAGCCGGTGCTGCCCGAGGAGCTCCTCAGCTTCCTGCAGCAGCTGGCCAGCTACTACGTGGCGCCGATTGGCGGGGCCATCGAGCTCTCGTTACCGGCCGTGGAGCGCAGCGCGGCGGAGCTGCTGAAGTCTACCCAAGGCGAGCTCGGCAAGGTGCCGGCGAAGGTGGTCGGGCGTTGGGTGCAATTCGTGGAGCTGGCGGCGCAAAGGCCGCTCGCGGCCGTGCCACGCGGGAAGTCCGAGCAGGTGCTGAGCGCGCTCGAAGGGGGCGCGCTGCCGGCGGCGGAGCTCGAGAAAAAGGTGCCAGGGGCCCGGGGCGCGGTGAAGCGCTTGGCGGAGCTGGGCTTCGTGGAGCTCTCCAAACGCGAGCCGACGCCGGAGCCGGACGGCTTGCTCGGCGCGCCCGTAGACCGCGACGTGCCGCCGGAGCTCAACGCCGCGCAAGCCGCGGCCGTGGCTGGGATTTCCGAGAAGCTCGAGGCGGGCGAGCGCGCCCAGTTCTTGCTGGAAGGCGTGACCGCCTCTGGTAAGACCGAGGTGTACCTCCGCGCCGCCAAGCACGCGCTGGAGCTTGGCAAGAGCGCGATCGTGCTGGTGCCGGAGATCGCGCTCACGCCGCAGTTGGTCGGGCGCTTTCGGGCAAGGCTCGGCGACCAGATCGCGGTCATGCACAGCGCGCTGTCGGACTCGGATCGGCACCGCATGTGGCGGGGGCTCCGGTCGGGAGAGCTGCGAATCGCAGTCGGTGCGCGTTCGGCCTTGTTCGCGCCCGTATCGAGCTTGGGGCTGATTTGCGTGGACGAGGAGCACGACGGCTCGTTCAAGCAGGAAGAAGGCGTGCGCTACCACGCACGCGACATGGCGCTACTTCGCGCGCACCGCGCCGGCGCCGTGTGCGTCTTGGGCTCGGCGACCCCGTCTTTGTCCAGCGTGGCGCTGGTGCGCGAGGGGCGACTGTTGCACTTGCGTTTGCCCGCGCGGGCGCGCGCGGCGTCGATTCTGCCCAGCGTGGAGGTCGTCGACATTCGCCGGGTCGGGCCCGGAATTGCCGGCGAAAAGCTGCTCAGCTTGCCGCTGACTCGCGCTCTCGAGCAGGTGCTGGCCGAAAAGCAGCAGGCCATCTTGTTCCTGAATCGGCGTGGCTTTGCGCCGAGCCTGGTGTGCGAAGCGTGCGGCCACATCGCGGAGTGCCCCCACTGCTCGGTGAGCCTCACCCTGCACCGCGCGCGCCGGTCGGAGCTGGTGTGCCACTACTGCGACTACACGACCCGCGTGCCCGAGCGTTGCCAGAAGTGCGCGGCCGCGTCGCTCGAGGAAGAAGGCGCGGGTACGGAGCGCATAGAAAGCCTGCTCGCGAAGCGCTTTCCACAGGCGCGTATTGCGCGGCTGGACCGCGACGTGGCCGCCGGCATCAAGAGCGAAAAGGTGCTGAAGCGCATGCGCGAAGGCGAGATCGATATCTTGGTGGGGACGCAGATGGTGACCAAGGGCCATGATTTGCCGAACGTGACTTTGGTCGGAGTGCTCAACGCGGACGCCGCGCTCTCCATGCCCGACTTTCGCGCGGCCGAGCGCAGCTTTCATCTGCTGGTGCAGGTTGCGGGTCGCGCGGGCCGCGGCAGCGTGAAGGGAAAAGTGCTGATTCAGACGCGCACGCCGGATCATCCTGCGATCGCGTTCGCGGCCGCGCACGACGTGACCGGCTTCGTGGAGCAGGAGATGATCCTGCGCGAAGAGCTGAATTATCCGCCGTTTTCGCGGCTGGCGCTGGTACGCGTGGACGCCGTGCAGGAGCTGCACGCGCAAGGCGCTGCCGAGCGCCTGGCGCGTCTGGCCAAGAAGGAGGGCCAAGGCGCGGAGGTGCTCGGCCCCGCGCCGGCGCCGCTCGTGCGGCTTCGTAACCGCTACCGCTACCGCTTTCTGGTGCGCTCGAACGACCGCGCGGCCTTGCGCGCGGCGCTCCTCGCGGTGGCGCGCGCGCCCGCCGATCACAAGGTGCGCGTCGCTATCGACGTGGACCCGGTGAATATGCTGTAACAGGGGCGGATGAACGTCGCGGCGTTGCTTTTCGGAGTTGGGCTCTCGGCCGCGCTGTGCGGCCTCGCGTCTCCGGCGAGCGCCTTCGAGCGCGAGTGGCACCTCGGCGCCGGAGCGGGCGTGTCGAGCGGCAACGGCTTGAAGCTGAGCCCCGCCGTCGCGGCCTACGCGGCGTATGGTCTTTCGGACGTGTTCGATGCACGCGTGGAGGTCACGGCGCGCGGTTATCACATCGGCAGCGAGCAGAACCCGAACGCCCTATCGGCCATGGCCGGCGTCGCTTACAAGGTAGACGTGCTGCGCTGGGTGCCTTGGGCCGGCGTCTACGCCGGTTACCTCGTCTTCTTGGACGAGCCTCGGCCGGAGCTCAGCTTCGCGCGGCGCGATCTGGCCCTCGGCCTCGGCCTGGGGCTGGACTATGGCTTCTCACGCAATTGGGGGGCAGGGGTGACTCTGCGCTTCGACAACTCGCTGACCAGCTCGTCGACGAGCACGTTCGACGCGCTCTTGCGAGCCGAGTACCGATGGGGCTGGTGAGAGCGCAGAGCGCGGCGCTGTGGGTCTGCCTGGCGGCTTGCCAAAGCCAGCCGGACTCGCCGCTCAAGGCCAGCCCGTCGCTCCTGCGCAGCGCGAGCTCGGCACAGGTCGCCAGTATTCCGTTGCAACCCGAGGCGCCGCCACCGCCATGGGCCGAGGCGCTGCGCGGCCAGCGCTACAAAGAGGCGGACCGCGCGTTCCAAGCGCTGCCCGCGGACGCGCAGCAGGGTGCGGAAGTGCGCTTCGCTTGGGCGCGAACCCGCTTGGAGCTCGGCCAAGCCGCGGCCGCGATCCCGCTTCTGGCCGGGCTGGATTCATCGCTACCTGCGCTCGCTTCGCAGTTGAGCGACCTCCGCTCCCAGGTCTTGCTCGCAGCGGGGCCTGCGGCGGACGCGGCCAAGCTGCTGGAGAGTCGCGGAGACCCGAAGTCGCTGGCTAGCGCTTCCAAAGCTTGGCTCGATGCCGGCGATGCCGAGCATGCCGTGAAGGTCGCCGAGCGCGGCCTTGCCAGTCTAGGCAAAGGTCGAGGCATGAAGGAGCGCGAGGTCGCCTTGCGTTTCGCGCGCGGCATGGCCGCGGAGAAGCTCGGCCGCCAGTCGCTCTGGGCCGGGGATTTTCGCTTCGTCGCGCTCGAGTCGCCGCTCTCGGAAGAAGCGCGGACGGCGGTGACGAAGTTGGCCCAGTTGGGCGATAAATCGCCGCTATCCCCCGCGGATCGGCTGGCGCGTGCCCGCGCGCTCGCCGCCGCCGGCAGGGTCAAGGACGTCGAATCGGAGCTGTCATTCATCGAGCCTCTGGCCGCTCGCGTGACACGCGCGGGCGTGCCCGCTTCGCTCCGCGGGTTGGCGCTGTTCAACTCGCGGGGCGACTACAAAGAAGCCGAGCAGCTCTTCCAGAAGGCGAGCGAGCTTGGCACGGAGGACGCGGCGAAAGAGCTGTTTTACGTCGCCCGCTCTCGCTCCCGCGCGCAAGACGACGCTGGCGCCGAAGCTGGTTTTCGCGCCGTCATTCAGCGCTTTCGCACCACGCCGTGGGCGGAGCTTTCGGAGCTCTCCATCGCGCGCATCTTCTTGGCCGCGGGCAGCTACGACAAGGCGGCGAAGGCGTATGGCGCCTACCTGCAGCAGCGCGGCGGCAAGGCTCGCTTCTTCGACGACGCCTCCTACGAGCGCGCGGTCGCGCTCCTCGCCGGTGGGCAAGCAGGGGAGGCGCAACCGCTGCTGAGCCGCCTCGCGACGCGTACGAAAGACGTTCGCTTCGAAGCTCAACTGCGCGAGCTCGGTGCGGTCGCGCTCCTCGGGCTCGGCAAGCGAGAGGAAGCGATCAAGGCGTTTCAGGAGGTCATCGCGCAGTTTCCGCTGAGCTTTCCGGCGCTGGCCGCGGCTGCTCGGTTGCGCGCGTTGGGCAGTAACTTGCCGGCGTGGATGGAGCCACCCAGCTCCGGCGCGGCGCCGAGCCCGCTCGAGCTCAAGCTGCCGGCGGACGTCGCTGTCCTGCATCGTCTGGGGTTGGACGGCGACGCGGCGATCGCGCTCTCGGCGCAGGAGCGCCGCATTTCGCGCGCTCACGCGCCGCGCTCCGGCGAGGCCTTGTGCGAGCTGTACGGCTTGCTGGAAGTGGCCGATCGCCGCTACGCGGTAGGTCAGGACGCCGCGACGCGCCTCGGCTTGGATCGCGCGCCGGGGCCGCGCTCGCGGTGGATGTGGGACTGCGTCTATCCCCGGCCGTACTCGGAGCTGGTCACCCGCGCCGAGCGCGAGCTGTTGCTGCCCCGCGGGGTGTTGTGGGCGGTCATGCGGCAAGAAAGCGGCTTCCGCGCCGCGGTGCGCTCGCCGGTCGGCGCGGTCGGGCTGCTGCAGCTGATGCCGAAGACGGCCGAGCGCGTCGCCGAAGAGCTCGGCGAAAAAATCGACGTGCAAACCCTGACCCAGGCCCACGCCAGCGTGCGGCTCGGCTCACACTACTTGCGCAAGCTCATCGACAGCTTCGACGGCAACTTGCCGCTCGCGCTCGCCGCCTACAACGCAGGCCCGCAAGCCGTGAGTCGCTGGCTCGCGAGCGGCGAAAACCTACCGCTCGACTTGTTCGTGGCGCGCATCCCCTACGAGGAGACTCGCGGCTACGTCGCACGCGTGCTCGCCAACGCCGCCCGGTACGCCTACTTGGAGGGTGGCGAAGGCGCCGTGCAGGCGCCGCCGCTGGATCTGCCCAAAGGCGTGAAGCTGCCGGAAAACAGCTACTAAAAGACCCCCGGCACGCGGGCGGGCTCTCGGAAAAAGCCGCCCCGCCACCGGCCTCGGTAGTCGCTCTGCCAATGACCCCAGTAGGCGTCGCGCACGTACAGCTCCGCGAGGCGGCCGCGCGGCGAGAACCCCCACTCGGCTTCCTGCGACAGGTCGTCCGGATCTGCATAGAGACGCCACACGAACGCGCCGACCAGCTCGCGCGACTCCAGCATGCCCGCCAAGAGCCCCCGATAAGCCGACGCTTGCGCGGCTGCGTCGACCTTCACGCCGCTCATGTGGTCCGGCCATTCCCAGGGCCGAAGCGCCGGGTCCGGACGCGCGGTGTAGCCGAACTCGTTGAAGAGCACCGGCTTTTGCCAGCGCTCGGCCAGCTCCTTCACCTTCGTGGCGACCTCGCGCCCGCCTCTCACCAGCTCGTCCTCGCTCGCACTCTGCTTTTCGGTGAGCGGATAAAAAGCATTGATGCCGATGACGTCCAGCTCGCCCAAGATCACCGTCTGATCCACGTCGTCCCAATTCGCGGCGTAGGTGAGGAGGCCCGGGTAGGCGGCGCGGATGTCACGCAAGATGGGGAAGAAGGACGGCGCGTGCGTGGTCGTGAGCCAGCTCCGCAGCTCGACGCCGGCGGCCAGCATGTCCACGCGGGCGTTCTTCGCGAATCGCGCCCACGCCAGCACGTAAGCGCGGTAGCTCTCCGCGAAACGCCGCCAGCCTTCGTCCGTCTTCGGATCGATCTCGGCGCGCCACTCCCCACTCTCCACCCACAGGTGAGGAACGAGCAGCACCTTGAGCCCGCGCGCGTGCGCTTGCTTGACGGCGCGCAGCAGTCCGCGCTGGTTTTCGGCGAACGGCAGCTCGAAGGTCTTGTCGACGCCAGTCGCGTCCAGATCCCACGCGCGTCCGAACGGAGTCAGGCTAATCCAGGTCGCGCCGAGCCGAACCGCTTCGTCCAGCCCGCGTTCGAAGGCGGCCGAGCCGTAGCCGCGGCCCGGATGGAGCGCGCTCTCGATCGGGCCGATGGTGACGCCGCGGATTGCGGAGCCTCCGAGCGCCGGCAGCTCGTAGGGGAGCGTGACGCTCTGGGCGCGCGCGGGAGCGCAGGCCAGGAGCGCTGCGAGCAGCAGCTTTTTAGCCATAGAGCCTGTGATACAGCGCGGTCAGCAACGCGTCGTCGATGCTCTCCAGCGACGTGACGACGACGTCTGCGCCGGAGCCGCCGAGCTCTTGCTGCGAGTAGGTGTGGGTCACGCCGATGCATGGCAAACCAGCTGCCTTGGCGGCTTCGACCCCAGCGAGCGAATCTTCGATGACGAGCGCGCGCTTCGCAGCCGCCTCGTGCCCCCGCTCGGCGAGGTACCGGATCGCGAGCAAGTACCCCTCCGGGTCTGGCTTGCACACCGCGGTGTCTTCCGCGGCCACGATGTGCTGAATCGAACCGCGAACGCCCAGCACCGTAAGGCCAAGCTCCACTTCTTCACGCAGCGCGCCGGAGACGACGAGCGCAGGTCCGGCCGCCGCGCGACGCTTCACGAGCTCCGCGGCGCCGGGGAATGTTGGCAGGTTGGCGCGGGCGCGCGTCATGTAGAGCGGACGCTTGGCTTCGATGAGCGACGCAATCTGCTCGGGGCTAGGCCGTTGCCCCGCGTCCTCCAAGATGGCGCGGAAGGCGCCCGCGTCGTCGAAACCGAGGTAGCGGTGGAGGTAGTCGTGCTCGCTGAGCGTGACGCCGAGACCGGCCACTACCTCCTGAAAAGTTTCGAAGTGGACGACCTCGTCGTTGACCAGAACGCCGTTGAAATCGAAGAACGTGACCGGAAACACCGACGGAACCTACCTCAAAAGCCCAGGAATTTGGCGGAAGTTGCAAGAACGGCAGGATTGTGTCAGCTTCCGCCGTCCAAAAAACCGGACAGCAAGAAGAATACAAGCGTAAAAATGAGTAAGGGCGATCTGCTGGAGATGGAAGGCGTGATTCAGGACGCGCTCGGAGGCGGCCAGTACAACATTCGCGTCGACCAGGGCGGAGCCATCGTGCGCGCGCAGCTGTCGGGTCGCATGCGGCGGCATCACATCCGCGTGCTACCGGGCGACCGCGTACGCGTCGCGGTGTCGCCGTACGATTTGTCGCACGGGCTCATCGTTTACCGCGGCAAGTGAGCGGGGGCGCGAGCGCGCCGCTGCGTGTCGCTCGCGTCGTGCTCCTGCTCGCCGCGAGCTGTGCACGCAAAGAAGAGCCCACCGAGCATCGGCCGCTGCCGTCCTCCACTGCGAGCGAGGTGGCGTCCCCACCTTCGTCGCCGCGCGAGCTGTACCTGCCGGACGGCGGCGACTTGGTGCAAAACCAGGGACAGCTTCAGCCGCTGCCACTGCTGCCCGGCGCACCGCCGCCGGTGAGCTCCGGCTGTCCGCCGGAGATGGTCTCGGTACGCGGTCAGTTTTGCATCGATCGTTACGAGGTCTCGGCCACAGATGCGCGAGCTCGGCCGCTCTCCCCCTATTATCCTCCTGCACGTGAGGAGCTGGCTCACCTCTACGGTGTGTTCCGACGGGTGACGCCCCGCCGCCCAGCGCCGCCGTTGCCACTACCACCCGAGTTCTCCCTCAACGAGAGCTTCGAGGCGCGAGCCACGTCCTTGGCGGGAGTCGTGCCGAGCGGTTACTTGAGCGGCGTCATCGCGCGGCGCATCTGCGAAAGCGCCGGAAAACGGCTGTGCACGCCGAGCGAGTGGGTAACCGCTTGCAAGGGTCAGGGCGCCACGAAGTACCCTTACGGTGAACGCTACGAGGAGAGCACGTGCAACGTCTTCCGCGAGTCACACCCCGCGGTCGTTCTCTACGGCGACGCCTCGAAGAATCATCTCGATCCGCGCCTGAACTTGGCCGAAGGGTCCGCCGGACCGCTGCTCCGCAAGACGGGCGGCACGCCTGGTTGTCGAAGCGTTTGGGGCCAAGACGCCATCTACGACATGGTCGGGAACTTGGACGAATGGGTGGATGACCCGCAAGGCGCCTTTCAGGGCGGCTTCTACGCGCGGAGCACCCGGGACGGATGCGACGCCCGCATCGGCGTTCACCCCCCGCCTTACTCCGACTACAGCCTCGGCACCCGCTGTTGCAAGTGAGCGGCCCCGGGACCGACCGCGACCAACTTCCGCAACAAACTTGGAGACTATGTCGGTGGATGTCGTACCATTTGCTACATGAAGACGCCGTTCGCCTGGCCCCTCGTCATTTTGCTACCAACACTAGCAATTTCAACGGGTTGCGGACATCCGGTGCAGCGCTCGCTCGAGGGTCGCTGGCTCGGCGAGACCGTCGAAAACTTCCAGGACACGCAGCTCGCCGCCGCCACCGGATGGGCGCGGGGCTTGAGCTTCGAGTTCGCCGGCTCGAGCGTCACGGTGGCGATTCCGGCCGAGGAAGCGCGCACCGGTCGCTATGCGGTTTCGAGCGTGCACGAGTCCGACGTGCGCCTGGCGTTCACGGCCAAGGACGGCAAGACGTCGTCGGCGTTGTTCAAGCTCGATAACGACCACAGCATGCGCTGGATGTTGGGGCAGGGGCGCGCGGTCGTGCTCCGTCGCGATCGCTGAGCTGCGATTCAGCGCTTGAGCTCGAGCATGCGCGTGACGCTCGCGCCGAGTTGCGAGGGGGCGAACGTGATCTGCGCGATGCTGGTGGCCGCGCACTCTTCCGCGTCCGGGGAGAGGGGGGGCTGAAAGTCGACGTCCGACACCGCCCCGGAAGCATCGATCTTCAAGCTGAGCGCGGTGCGTACCGTGATCTGCACGCCCTCCGCGCTGGTCGTGTGCTGGCTGAAGCAGGTGGACGCCGCCTCCACGATGCGCGCGATGCCGGACTCGATGTCGCTGATGGACGGCTCGGGCGGAAGTGGCGCGCTGCTCGACGGCTGTGCCTGGGCGCTGCTCGGGGACGGCGGCGCCTCGCGGCGGGGAGCAAGCTTCAACGGCTCCGCGCGTCGTTCTTCGCTCGCGCCGAGCGGACGGCCGTCGATACTGCCGCTGCGGCCGTCGGGCGCGAAGTCGCCGTGGGCGGGGGCTTTGAGGAAGAAAGCGGGCACGCTGCCGATCGGGCCGACGGCCACGGTGCCCTCTCGTACTTGCACGATGACGCGGCCATTTTCCAAGCTGACGCGGAAAACGGTTCCGTGCACCGCGATGCGCGTGCCGGCCGCCTCGATGACGAAGCTCTCTGGCTTGGGATTGGCAACGACCTCCGAAAGGACGCTGCCTCGCTCCAACTGCACACTGATGCGCTCGTCGCGACGCGCCAGCACCGCGCTGCTCTGCGGAGCGAGCGTCCACGTCGCGCGCCACGGATGGTCGACGGATACTTCACGCTCGAGAGCGGCGACGCGCGTGCCCAGGGGCAGCTTGTCGCCGTTCTTGCGCAACGGCTCGGTCGCTTCGATGATCGCAGGCGGCGCAGGCCTCGTGGCGACATCGGCGCGAACGCCGACGAGCCACAACGCGACTGCGGCCGCTGCCGCCAGCGCCGCCCACGCCACCGGGTAATAGGAGCGCTTCGCTTCGGGCGCCGCGCTGCGGCCCACGGCGCGAGCCAGACGCTCCTCCACGCCGGACCAGTCGAGCTCGGGCGGCTTCTCCGCGCGCGCGTCTCGGACGAGACGGCGCAGCGCGGCTTCGCGGGAGGCTTCGCTCTTCATGCGGGCTCCTTCGCGGGGCTTCGTGAAGATGGCGCTACCGCGGCGAGCTCGGCGGCTACGCCGGTCAGACTAGGCTCTTCGGCAAGCATCGCGAGCAGCTCGCGTCGCGCGTAAAACAGGCGCGTACGGACGGTGAGCACGGGGGAGGCGACGATCTTGGCGATCTCTCCCGGGGCCAAACCTTCGAGCTCGTGCAGCACGAAGACCAGCCGCTTCTTCTCGCTCAGCCGATCCAGAAGGCGGTGGAAGGCTTGCACGCGGCGCTGTCGCTCGAGCTGCTCGTCCGCGAACGCGTTATGGTCCACCGCGACGAGGCTCTCCGGCGCGTCACCGAAGACGGGGCGGCTCTTCGCCGCACGGCGGTGCATGAGCACCACGTTGACGGTGACCCGATACAGCCAAGTGGAGAAGCGCGCTCCGTGCCGGAATTCGCGGATGCTGCGGTGCACCTGCAGAAAGACTTCCTGCACGATGTCTTCCAAATCCGTGGAGCGGCCGAGCATGCGCTGCGCCAGACGCGCGACGTCCGTGTGGTGCTCGCGGAAGAGTTGGCGAAAGGCCTCGGTTTCGCCGCGCTGACAGCGCTCCACGAGGCCGAGAGGTTCCACGGGGAGGATTTTAACAGCGACCGGGCCGCGTGGCTCGCGCTTGGAGACGGTATCCCACCAAGCGGCAGCGAACGGCGCGGGGTCCGTCGGGGGCGGAAGCAGAAAAGAGGCAGTAGCCAACCTCAGCTCTGGTGCGCGCCCCCGCGGGCCTTTTCACGCGGTAGCTCAGAAAAGGGTCTTCAGATCCGTCGCGCTCTTCTTTTTCTGCTCGAGCAGGTAGTTCACGGCACGGAGGAGGCGCGTCTTCGTGGGGCCGGACACGGCCTTTCCGGCGTTGACAGCTGCCAGCGCTCGGCTGGTGGCCGGGCGACCGGAGCGCGGCTTCGTCGGCTTCTCCGCGCCTTCCGCGGGCTTGGTCTCGGCCTTCTTGGCGTTGCGGCGCGCGAGCCGCTTGGCGCGGTCCTCGGGGCGCAGGCTCTCGATCTTCTTCGAGGCAGCGGCAACGCGGCGCGGGTCAATCTTGTTGTCGGCGAGGAACTGGGCGAACTTGCTGGCCATAGGGGGCTTTCTCGAAAAGGACGCGGACCATAGCCCGCTTTGTGGCGGACACAAGGCCGATTCCTCCCATTCCGAGCCGAGCCGGGCCCACGGCGCCGCCAAATCTGGCAAAGTGTCGGCTGCCCGGAAGAATTTCCGGCGCCCTGAGCTCAATGGACGCGATCGAGTCGAGCAAGGTGGCCGAGGCGGCTACATTCGTTCAGCAAAACGCCGCAGGGCCTGCGCCTCGCGTTGGCCTCGTGCTCGGGTCCGGCTTGGGCGCACTGGCGGACGAGCTTTCGCAGCTGCGGCGTCTGCCGTACGCCAGCATCCCACACCACCCGACGTCCAGCGTCGCGGGCCACGCGGGCAATCTCTGTCTCGGTGAGCTCGGCGGCGTGCGGGTCGCGTGCATGCAAGGCCGCGTACATGCCTATGAAGGGCACGCGCTCGGGCGGGTGGTCTTCGGCGTGCGCCTCTTGGCGGAGCTCGGTTGTGGCGTCGTGCTCCTCAGCAACGCGGCCGGCGGCATCGCGGAGCGATTGTACGCAGGTAGCCTGATGCGCATCGACGACCACATCAATCTGATGGGTGACAGTCCGCTGCGCGGTCCGTCCGCGCGCGGTCCTCGCTTTCCGGACATGTCGCGCGCCTACGACGCGGAGGTCGCGGAGGCGTGCGCGCTCGCGGCGCGGGACGTCGGGGTAGAGCTTCTGTCGGGCGTGTACGCCGGCTTGCTCGGCCCCAGCTACGAGACCCCTGCCGAGATTCGCATGTTGGCGACGCTGGGCGCGGACGCGGTCGGGATGAGCACGGTACCGGAGGTCATCGCGCTACGCCAAATGGGGGTGCGGGTTGGGGCCGTGAGCTGCATCACCAACCTAGCCGCAGGGCGCTCGCCCGAGCCGCTCAGTCATACCGAGGTGGAGGCGACCGCCGCCCGCGTGAAGGCAGATTTCGTTCGGCTTTTCACGGCTTGGGTCCAGCGCGTCGGAGGCGTAGCGTGAGCCAGCCGCTGCTCTCGCTGGCCGAGCTCACGGCCGAGGAGCAGCTACTCGTGGAGAGCGCCCGGCTCGCGTCGGAGCGAGCGTACTGCCGCTACTCCAAGTACTCGGTAGGCGCCGCCATCCGGGGCGCGAGCGGGCAGGTTTACACCGGCTGCAACGTCGAGAATGCAAGCTACGGCGCCACCATGTGCGCCGAGCGTTCGGCGGTGTTCGCGATGGTAGCCGCCGGTGAGCGCCGCATCGCCAGCGTGTGCGTTTACGCGCCGGGGGAGCCGGTGGCCATGCCGTGCGGCATGTGCCGGCAGGTGATCTCCGAGTTCTGTCGCGACGCCGAGGTACTGGTCGCGGGACCCGGGGGCGTGCTCCGTCGCTCCTTCGCCGCGCTCCTGCCGGAGGCGTTCGAGCTCGTCCCGGAAGAGGACGCGCGATGAGCGGGCCGCGCTTCGTGCCGGCGGGGAGACTGATCTTGGATCAGCCGCCCGAGCTCGTGGTGCACGACGAGCTGCAGCCCTGTCCCTACTTGGAAGGGCGCGTGTCCCGCTTGCCGCTGCGCATCCCGGCGCGCGGGTTGGAGCGCGGTGAGCTCGAGGTTCGGCTCGCCCGCGGCGATCGCCGTCAGGGCCTGTTCCTCTATCGGCCGGCGTGCCCCGGTTGCGTCGCGTGCGAGCCCATTCGGTTGGATCTGCAGTCATTCAAACCGAATCGTTCGCAGCGGCGCACGCTTGCCCGTGGCGACCAGCACCTCACCCTGGAGCTGGGCGAGCCGATCGCAGATCAGGCGCGCGTCGCCCTCTACAACAAGCACAAGGCGATGCGCGGCTTGTCCGCGGGGCAGGGTGAGGTCGACGTGCGGAGCTACCGTGAGTTTTTGGCCATGACCTGCTGCGACACGCTGGAGCTCCGCTACCGGCTCGGCGGCGAGTTGGTCGGCGTCGCGATTGCGGATCGCAGCAGCGAGGCGCTCTCGGCCGTTTATTGCTACTACGATCCGACCTACGAGCGGCTCGGCCTCGGCACCTACTCCATCTTGAAGCAACTAGAGCTGTGCCACAGCTGGGGGCTCCGTTACCTGTACTTGGGGCTGTTCATCTCCGAGTCCCTGCACATGGCGTACAAGGCGCGCTTTCTCCCACACCAGCGCCTGCTGGACGGCGTGTGGCAAGAATTTACGTAGCCGGCGCAGGCTCTCGCAAAACGGGGAGGAGGCAAGCGGCCCCGAGCACCGCCATCACGACCAAGCCCGGGAACAACGAGCTCCAACCGTAGTGCTTCGCAAGCAGGGGAACGGTGAGACCTTCGACGAGGGCGCCCACGGAGCCGACGCCATTGACGAATCCGGTCGACATGGCCGCCGCGTGTCGTCCTCCGGCGTCTTGAGCGGCCGCGCCGCAGACGATCGAATCGGGGGCGAACAGCAACGCGCCGACGAGCGCGAACAGGGCGCCATTCAGCCAAGTGCTCGTGCCGACGAGATGGGCGCTTGCGAACAGCGCGAGCGCGAGGCCGAGCAACGCGGCCGCGGAAAGCGGGACGCGGCCCAGCCCGCGCCGGTCGGACAGCGCCCCGATGGCGATCACCCCCACGACCCCGCCCCCTTCGAACGCGGAAGCGACCCCGTTCGCCAGCGCGTCCGAATAGCCGAGGCTCTCCGACAGGTAGAACGGGAGCCAGAACGCCAGCGTGTACCGGGTGAATTTGATGAAAAAGTAGCAGGCGCCGTAGCACCACAGGGTGCGGCTCCGCAGGACCGCGCGCCGCGCGAGGCGTCGGGCCGAAACCAGGTCTTCCGGCTCCGAAGGCGTCACCTTTCGAGCCGGCTCGGGGCCGCTTCGCACGAGCGCGAGCACCAGCAGCGCGACCGGAACCATGACGAACGCAGGCGCGAAGAAGGCCGGCCGCCAGTCGTCGTAGCGATGGATGAGCAGACCGAGCACGGGCCCCGCGACGAAAGGACCGACTTGGTAGCAAGTCGACCAAAGGCCCATCACCGTGCCGCGGTTGGCCGGCGTCGTCCATTCGGACATTGCCCGCATCGTGCCGGGCCAGCCTGTCGCTTGCGCCGCGCCGTTCAGCGCGAAGAACAGCAGGAAGGGCAGCGCGGCCGCGACCGAGCCGCACGCCGCGCACAGCGCCGCGGAGGCGAGGAGCCCGAATCCGACGAGTCGCCGCGCCCCGATGCGGTCACCCAGGGCTCCGCTCCCGAACTGGCCCAGCGCATACGCGGCGAGGTACGCCGTATCCACGACGCCGAGAAGCTGCGTGTCCATCAGCCCCGCTTCTTTGATGCGGTGCTTGGCGGCGCTGAAGCCTTTGCGACCCAGGTAGTAGCTGGCGTAGGCGAGCCACGTCACGCCCCAAACCAAGTTACGGCGGCGCGCGTCGTGGCTCATGTGGCGCGAGCGCGTCCTTCGCGCGCTCGAGCGAGCCCCGATCTTCAGTCCACTTCCCGCTGGCGCGCGAGAGCCTCCCAAGCGCCGTCGACAGCTCCTTCTGCAGCTCGCCCGCGGCCGCATTGGCCGAAGCGAGCGCCGCTTCGAGCTGAACGACCTTCGTATCGCGCTCCTCCACGGCCGCCTTTTCCAGATCGCGCTGAGATGTGCGCTCAGCGAGATCCGCCTCGAGCTGTGCGATCCTCGCGTCGCGCTCTTGGAGCGTGAGCGCCTTGGAGTCCCGCTCGTTGGTGCGCTCCGAAAGCTCGCTCGAGAGCAGCTCATTGCGCTCGGTGAGCTGCGCGATGGTGCGCTGCGCGTCGTCGCGCTCGGAGGTGCGCGCCACGACGTCGGCCTCGAGCGCCGCGATGCGAGCGTCGCGAGCCGCCTCCGAAGCCTGCTTCTGATCGACAAGGGCCATGAGCGCGGCCGCGTGATCGTCGGCTTCTTTGGCCTGCTCTTTTTCGTGCTCGGAGATGATCTCCGCTTCACGTTCCGCGAGCGTGTTCTGGGCCGCTTGCCGCTGCTCGGCCAACGCTTGCTCGTGCTCTGCGCGGAGCTTGCCGAGCGCGTCTTCCCCGGCCCGGTGTAGCGACATGAGCTTCGCGTCGTGCTCTCGTTTCAGCTCCGCTTCTCGAGCCGCGACTGCCTCGGCTTTGGCGAAGTCGTTCTGCTCGCGGAGCACGAACAGCGCCTGCTCGTGCTCGGCCTGCGCCGCCGCCCGCGCTTCCTGTCGCGCCGCCTCGGCCAACTCTTGAGCCGCGCTCGCGGCCGCCGCTAGCGCGTGAATCTTCGAGCGATCCGCCTCTTGGAGCGCTTGCTGTTGATCGGCGACGAGCGTCGCTTTTTCTTCCTCTTTTTCGGCGAGAGCGGCCTGATGCGCGCTCGCAAGCTCGGCTAGCTCCGCGACGCGGGCGTCCAGATCGGCCTTGGTCTTCTCGGCCTTGCGCTTGAAGTCGTCGGCGCGCTTGACGGCCTGCTCCTTGTCCCCCTTGGCCGCGTCCGTGGCGCGGGTGAGGTCCACGATCTGCTTCTCGAGGTCCGCGATACGATCCGAGGAATCCGCCCTCTCGCGCTCGAGCGCCAAAGAAGAGTCGCGCAGGGCCAAGAGCTCCTTCTCGCGGTAAGAGAGCTGGTCCTTGAAGTCGAGGATGTCCTTGTCTTTTTTGTTCAGCTGCTCACGCAAATCCAGAAACTCGCGCGCCGAGCCGGCGCTCTTGCCGCTGGACGCGAGCTTGGCTTGCGTATCGGTCAGCTCGCGCTGAAGTCGCTGGACCTCCATGTCCTTGTTCGAACCCCGGCGCGCCACCTCTTCGAGCTCGGCCGCTTTGTCCTTCGTGCGGCGCAGCTCGTCCTCGAGCTCCTTCACGCGTACGCGGGATTTCTCTAGCTCCTCCCGATACTTTCCAACGTCTCCCACCTCCGCGGCGCGTGGCGGCAACGAGGAAGGGCGCATCGAGGAAAGGCGTGGGGCCGCGGCGGGGACCGGCGCCATGGAGGGCGGCCGGGGAAGCTGAGGCTCCGGGGGGACGGACGCCACGGGGGGGGCCGGGCTCGGCTCCGCGACCTCCACGTCGTCGATTTCCACCATCGCGTCGTCTTGATCTTCCGCGGGGGCAGGGGCCGGCGGAGCGCTCGGCATGGCCGCAAAAGGCGCGGGCGCCTCGGGATCCACCGGAGGGCGTTCGCTCGGCGGCGGCGGCGGCGGCGGAGATTCGCTCGGCGCGACCTCGGCGCTTCCGATCTCGGCTTCCTCCATCGCGATTTCTGCGCTCTCCACGTCGCCCTCTGGCGCGGGCGGGGCGGGCGCGACGCTGGGCGGACGAATCGACGGCGCGGCGATCTCGGGCTCGTCGATGAGCGCGCCGAAAGCCTGCTCGGCGAAATCTTCTACGTCCGCATCGACCGTGCTCTCGCGCGTCGAGGTGCTGACCTCGCCGTCGTCCACGCTCACGCTGGGAGCGCCGCCTTCGGTGTCACCGGAGCCGACGTCGTCTATCTCGGCTTCTTCGATCTCGATGTCGTCGTCTATCTCGATGGCTTCTTCGCTCATCGGCGGCGGATCGCTCACCGTATTCACCGCCGGAACGAGGGACACGTACGCCTGGATGCGCGTCACCAAGTCCTCGAAAGTGATGGGCTTGTGAACGTAGTCCTCGGCGCGCGTCCGCAGCCGCCGGTGCTGCTCGAACGTCTCTTCGGTCGACTCCGAGCTCATGATGATGAGCGGCACGTCTTTGAGCGCGGGGTCGCGCTTCAGTTTGTTGCAGACGGAGAAGCCGTTCATGCGCGGCAGCTCGATCGCGAGCAGAATCAGGTCGGGCTTGTTGTTCGACGCGGCGGTGAGCCCGCCATTGGCGTCGTCGACGACCGTGACCTCACATCCGTAGGTGAGTAGCCCCGCGCGGAGCGTTTCGGCAAACGACGGATCACTCTCGAAGACGAGTACCTTGATGGCCATCCAGGTCCTTGAAATTACGGCGAGAGTCGCCACGATATCGGGCGCCCTTCCGAGGGTCAAACCTGGGTTTGAGGGGACCGACGCTTAGCCGCGGCTCGCCTTCTCCGCATGCCCGCTCTGATGTGTGCGCTTGGCGAGCACTTCGATAACTTGGCGCAGGGTCAGACCGCGTTGAGTGAGGGCGACCATGGTGTGATACAGCACGTCGCCCGCTTCGGACAGCACGCGCTCGTCGCTCTCGTTTTTGATGGCCTCGGCGAGCTCGCCCGCTTCTTCGCGGAGCTTCGCGCCGATTTTCTCGGGTCCGCCGGTGAGCAGCGCCTTCGTGTAGCTCTTCTCTTCGGTGGAAGCTTTGCGCGCCTCGAGCACAGCGCCGAGCTCCATGAGGAAGGGCGCGGCTTCGGTCGGCTGATCGGCGAGCTCACCGCCTGCGGTGACGCGCCGGAAAAAGCACGCAGGGCGACCGGTATGGCAAGAAGGGCCGATGGCACGCACCGCGAGTAGGAGCGTGTCGGCGTCGCAGTCGGCCATGATCGAAACGACCTCGAGCACGTTGCCCGACGTCTCCCCCTTGGTCCACAGCGCGCCGCGCGAACGGCTGAAAAACGTGGCCTTTCCGCTCGCCAGCGTGTGCTCGAGCGACTGCTGATTCATGTAGGCCATCATCCGCACCTGTCCGCTCAGGTGGTCTTGGCAAATCGCAGGGATCAGTCCGCGCTCATCAAACTTCAACATGCCGCCCGGGTTTGCCTCACAATGAGTCTCTTGGCGAATCCGAAATCTTCGCCAGCGTCAGGCATTCGCCCGTTGCGGCGATGGGGGGGCTCGCCCCGAGCGCTCACCGAGTTGGGGGCCCAACGCCTCGAATTCGGGCAGCCAATCCGTTGAAATCGTTGATCTTATTCATTGGCTCGGATCCTGCTCTGTCTTTCGTTAGGCAGCCCGCCCCCTGCCGGCTCTCATAGGAGAAACCCCATGGCCCGAACCGTCGCTCCTCATCTTTCCCTCGGAACCAGCGCCCTCGTCGGCGCGCTGGCGATGCTCACCGGCTGCGGCAACACGGAGAGCCCGGGAGATGGCTCCGGCGTGAACATCAACGGGGTCTCGCAAATCGTCTACGCCGTTCGCCAGCACACGGTCGTGGAGGACGGCAAGGTCGAGCGGATCGACGTCGCGGGCGGCATGGGCCAAGTGATGGACTACGGCCGCTACGTCCCCGGGGGGCGCTTGGAGCTTCGGGACCTAGCAACGGGCAAGGTCGAAAACGTCATCGAGGGCTACGAGACCGCGGACGTCTCCAGCGTCGACCTATCCTTCGACGCCACGAAGGTGCTGTTCACGATGAAGCGTGACGCTGCGGATCAGTACCACGTGTATTGGGCCGGGCTCACGCGGGGGGACGACGGCAAGTTTCCGATCACGCAGCTTACCTTCGGCCCTTACGACGACCAACAAGCCATCTGGGCGGCGGGTGATCGCATCGTGTTCACCACCAACCAGGCGTACACGGACATGGGTACCCGCGCGGACGAGTACAACCACGCCCGCGTCGTCACCCAGCTCGCGAGCATCACGTTCGCGGGGGGGGATGCGGACCGCAAGCTGTGCTCGCAGAACCTGTCTCACACCGTCACTTTGTTCTCGATGCAGGACGGACGAGTCGGCTTCTCGCGTTGGGAACACCTCGAGAACGTGAACGACGTGAAGTTGATGGCGATGAATCCGGACTGCACGCAGATGATCGGCCTGAACGGACAGTTCGGCAAGCCGGGCAACTCGCTGGTGCAGTTCACGGAGAGCCAGACCCCGTACGTCTTTTACGGCATCGTCACCAATCGCGAGAACACCATACAAGCGGGATCGCTCGTGAAGCTGGACGCACGCTTCACTTCCGACCTCACGAAGCTCGATATGGAAAAGTCTTCGGAGGAAGCCTACGAGATGCTGACCCCCGCCGTTCCAACGGGGGACGAGGCCTCGCCGGTCGGTCGCTACCGCTCGCCCGCCGTGCTGCCGGACGGCCGCCTCCTCGTCACTTGGGCAGATAAAGAGGTCAACGAGCTGAGCGAGCTCGCGCTCACGCCTCCCGACTACGGCGTCTACGTGTACAACGCGGAGAAGCGCCAGAACGAGCTCGTCGTCAATTACGAGAAGTCGTGGGAGCTCTACGCCAAGCCGGTTGCGACCCGGGACACTCCGCAAATCATCTCTTCTCGCCAGAACGTGACGGACGCCACCGTGCCCGCGCTCTTCGGCTCGATCGACGTTCGGCAGTCGTCCCTGTACAAACGTCACAAGAACACGGTCGGCGGCGCGCAGTTCGCCGACGGCACCTCGCTGGACGAAGCCCTCAAGGGCACGGTCAAGGTGCGCATCATCGAAGGCTTTTCGAGCGAAGCCGCCACCGGGGCGACCATGTTCGGGCTCACCATGGCCGAGGGCGCCGCGCTGATCGGCGAAGCGAAGGTGGAGGCCGACGGCTCGTGGCTCGCGAACGTGCCGCCGTACATTCCGATGCACTTGCAGGCGGTGGACGAGTTCGAGCTCGCGATCCGCAACGAAACCGTGTGGATTCAGGGTATGCCGGGTGAGGATCGCGTCTGCGGCGGCTGCCATGAGGACCGCACCCAGCCGAGCTTGCCGGGCGGGCAGGGCGTCACCATCGCGCGCGGTCGAGGGCCGGAAGACTTCATGATTCCCGTGCTCGAGCGCACGGAGTACCCCTGGGCGGGCGCGAACGACGAGGCCAACCCCAATCAGATCCAGGCCCTCTTCGACCAGAAGTGCGTCAGCTGCCACAACGAAGAAACCAACGGGGACCAACCGCAAGAGTTCTACGAGATCGCCAGCATGAACGCGGTGACTGGAGACGCGTACAACTACCAGATCCCGCGGCTGGACCTGTCGTCGCGCCCCATCACCGTTACCTACGACCGCCAGACGCACGAGTGGCCCGCTTCCTACGTGTCCATCTTCTACCCCGCCGCGCTGGAAATGGAGATGGGGCGCGTGGACATGGTAACCGGCACGATTCCGCCCAAGTGGGGCGTTCCGAGCGACGCGCGACACAGCGCCCTCATCGAGAAGCTGAACATCACCTCCGAGCTCGACTCCAGCAAGTACGCCTGGGCGCTCGGTGAGCCTTTCTCGCTCGGAGCCATCGCCGGCTCAGCTCGCACGGATCACGCTGCGCAAGCGAACCTGACGCGCGAAGAAGTGCGGATGCTGATCCGCGCCATCGACATGGGCGGTCAGTACTTCGCCCGTCAAAATACCGGTTTCAAGCCGTTCAACAACGACCCCGTCGCGGGCACCCAGTACTGAGCGAACAGGAGTTTAGACCATGGCCATCAAGCTCTCCTACCTCGTCAAGTCTTCGGTCCTCCTCGGCGCCCTGCTGTGCGGTGCCAGCGCGCGCGCCCAGGAAGCGAACGTCACCGCCGGCCGCGCGGAGGTGTACAAGCAGCTTCAGCCCGGCTCGCTCGAAGCCGTGAGCACTCGCGAACAAATCAAGAATCTCCGCGCTTCGAACATCCCCCCGACGCGAATCTGGAAGGTGCTGGAGCATGGGGAAAAGCTGGAGTGCTTGGACTGCATTCCGATCGTCTCCAAGCTCCTCTACAACGCGCACCCCAAAACCCGGGAAATCTCGGCATGGTGGCTACGGCGGCGCATCTTCGGCGTGTTCGGACCCGGTCAAGTCTACGCGCAGACCGTCGGCACGCTCGGGGACTCGAGCGAGAGCGAGTCGCATCGCGTGTACGCGGCCAACGCGTTGGGCGAATTCCTATCGCTGAGCGGCGTCCCCGCTCTCCGGAGCGCCATCACCCAAGACGCATCGCCGTTGGTGCGCGGCGCGGCCGTGGCCGCGCTGGAGCGGCTGAACTCGTCGGGCGATGGCGCGCTCGCGAGCGCGCTCTCCGACCAGGAGGAGAGCGTGAAGCTCGCGGCGCTGCACGCCACCACGCGCATCAACGCGTTCACGGACGCGGTAGCCGTGGTCGCGCTGATCGGGGACTCCTCGGCGCTGGTTCGCCGCCGCGCGGCCGAGACACTAGGAGTCATGAGGTCGGAGGACGCCGTCGCCGGCCTCATGGTGCTGGGCACCGAGGGTGAGGAGTCCGACGCCGCCGTCCGCACGGCCGCGATTTGGGCCTTGGGCCAGATTGGCGACCCGAGCGCGCGCAGCGTGATCCTCGAGGCGCAAGAAGACACGGACGCCTCGGTTCGAAGCGCGGCCAAGATCGCGGCGCGCATGCTTCGGCTCTGATACCCACACCTCCCCACGCGTTCGAGCGTGCTAGTACACGGGCGAGGACATGCTGTCGCTTTACAAGCGTTGGTCCGTCGGGTTGTGCGCGCCCTTGCTGCTCGCGTCCATGGGGTGCGACCGCAAGGAACAGCCGGCGGAGACGAACTTCTATCAACGGCGCATCGGCCCAATCTTGGAGCGGTCCTGTGCGGAGGGTCCGGCCAAAGCTGGCTGCCACGTCAGCGCGGACGACAAGGGCAACGCTCTCGGCAATCTGAGCCTTGCGTCGTACGACGACCTCATCAAACGGCGGGACCTGCTCGTCAACTACGGTCCGTACGGTATGCCGGGGTTGCTCGTGAAGGTGGCGCCCGACTTCAAGCTCGCGCTCACCAACTGGAAGAGCAACACCCCCCTCGTCATCGATTCGCACATCGCCCACCAGGGCGGCTCGCCGATCGATATCTCCTCCACCTCCTTCACGCAGCTTCAAACGTGGATGGAGAACGGCGCGGCCGCGAACAACGCGCGCCAAGCGGACAAGCAATACGCGACCACCGACTGCTCGGAGACGATCGGAACCGACCCCGCGTTCGACCCGAACCGCGATCCCGAGTCCGCGGATTTCGGCACGTTCCAGGAGCGAGTGAACTCGGTGCTGGGAAAGAGCTGCGCCGCTTCCAACTGCCACGGCTCGCCTTCCAACTCCCTGCACCTCACCTGCGGCAGCGGCCCCGAGCAAGTGCGTTGGAACTACTTCGCGACCCGAGACTACGTATCGAGCGACTCACCGCTGAGCGAGATCGTGCGCCGGCCGTTGGCGGCTTCCGCGGGAGGAACCTTTCACGAAGGCGGCACCGTCTTCGAGAGCACGGCCGACGCCGGCTACCAGGCGCTCTTGGATTGGGCGACCGAAAAGGGCGGCCCTACCAACGTGGACACCAGCCCTGGCTTCGAGTTTTTCACGGAGCGCGTGCAGCCCATGTTGGTGCGCCGAGGCTGCATGATGCTCGGCTGTCACTCGTCGTCGATGTTCCACGACTACCGCCTGCGCGGCGGCAGCGGCGGCCACTTCGGCCTGCCCGCAACGCGCAAGAACTACGACCTGACGCTGGAGCAGCTGGCGCTCGACGCGCCTAATCCGGAAGCGAGCCGGTTGGTCCGCAAGAACCTCGTTCCCGCCCCCAACGGCCCGGGCATCTTGCATCGCGGCGGGCCGCTCTTCGCCGAGCGTCCACCCGTTTGCGACGGAGACGCATCCATGACCGGTCCCCTGGACGATCAGAGCGAATACTGCGTCATCGCCGCGTGGATCGAGCTGGAGCGCCAAGCGCGAATGCCGGAGCGCGGCCTGTCCGGCATCGTTTTCGTGCGGCGCGGCCCCGCGCCGGGGCGCGACTGGGTCCAGGACTACGGCACGTTCGCGGGCGGCGCGGAGCTGGTGCGCGTCGCAGCAACGGAAGACGAAACCGGCGCGGTCACGGTCGGTGCAGAAGAGAGCTTGTCCGCCCTGTGCGGCCTGCCCGCGACCGCCGACGTGCGGCGCCCCACCGTCTCTTGGGACGGCAAGCGCATCGCGTTCTCGGCCCGCGCCTCGGAGTCGGTGCCGCTCGGCGTGTATGTGATAGACGGCACGTCGTGCGCACTGGAGCCGGCGATCGCGGCGGCGGCCGTGGACGACACCGGCGGCGCGGTGCCCGACAACGGCGAGCTCGTCCACAATTTCGACCCCGTGTTCTCAGCCGACGACCGGCTGGTCTTCGTCTCGACGCGCGGTAACGTGACGGCAACGTCGAGCTTTCCCGGCTACTCCGGTCCCCAACGCACTCCCGCCGATCCGACCAAGCTGAACGCGAACCTGTACGTGCTGGAAAACGGCAAGGTTCGCCAACTGACGTTCTTGCTCAACCAAGAGCTGTCGCCGAGCTTCATGCGGGACGGTCGCCTGATGCTGGTGACGGAAAAGCGCCAGCCCGGCTTCTACCAGCTCGCGGGGCGGCGAATGAACTTGGACGGCGGGGACTATCACCCGCTGTTCGGCCAACGCGGGACCATCGGGTTCAATCAATTCACGGACGTGGTGGAGCTGTCCGACAAGAACCTCGCTGCGATCTTCAGTGAGCGCGGCGCCGCACACGGAGCCGGCGCGCTCGCGCTCGTCAATCGCAGCTTGGGCATCGACCAACGGGGGGACGACCCGGCTGCGTTCGTGCAGGACCCGGCCGCCATCGACTACCCGAGCCCGGACTTTTATCAGCACTCGATTCGGCTCTTGGACCCCGCCGCCACCGGCAAGCTCTCCGGCACCCAAGGCGCGTACAAGAGCCCGGCGCCGCTACCGAACGGGGACATTTTGGTGAGCTACGCCGCGAACGTCGTCGCGCTGGACGACTTCAGCGGCAACTTCGACATCGTGTCGATCAACCCAAGCACCGGTGCGCGGACGCCGCTCGTCAGCGGCGGTCAAGACGAGCTCTGGCCGGCCGCCATCTACCCGCGCTCTTCGATCGGCGTTTTTACCTCGCGCTTGGACGAAGCCAACGGCGCCTCGCAGGTCGGCGGGGATCCCCGATACTCGGACGTCACCATATTGGACGTCAACTTGCTGGCTAGTCTCGTCTTCCAGAATACGCGCAGCGGGCGCCGCATCGACAGTGGCCCCGCCCTACGCGCGGTGTGGGAGAGCTTGCCGCCCCAAGGCGGCAAGACCTTTGCCGAGCTGGATCCGAGCTTCGTAGCCAGCGACGACTTCGGCCAAGTTTACTCGCGTCGCCAGCTGCTCGGCGTTCCGGAGATCTATGCGGACGGCTCCGCGGCGATGCGCTTGCGGGGCGGCTCGCCAATCCTGCTGGAGCTCATGACCACGCTCGCGGACGACGGCGGGCCGGCGCCGCACCTTCAGCGCGAAGAGATGCAATTTTATCCAGGCGAGGTCGTGCGCCAAGGCTTCCGCCGAGAGCTCTTCGACGGCATGTGCGGTGGCTGCCACGGTTCGGTCAGTGGCATGGAGAGCGACGTCGCGGTGAACCCGGACATCCTCACGCAAGCTTCCAACGTGGTCGCGCGCGGTAAAGAGCCGTCGGACTTGAGCGCGCCATCCGGCGAGGACGTCGGCCCCTAGAACTCCGCTACTGAACGACGATCGTCTTGCTGACGGTGACCCGCTCGCCTTCGAATGCGGGCACGCGCGCCTTACGAAGCGCTGCGGCGATGCAGCCTCCAGTGGGCGTGCCGGCGAATGGAGGTCCGCCGAGGTTGGCGCTCGTCACGCGGCCGGAAGGAGCGAAGGTGATGACGACGCTCGCAGTACCGGACGGATCGCCGTCTTTACGACACGTCGACGCCGCGCTGGCCGCCGAAGTGAGCGCGGCCGCCGCCGCCGCACGATCGAACGGCCCCGCGGGCTCGCTCGGCACGTCCGGCTTCGGTTCCTCTTTTGGCGCGGACAGGGCGGGCTCGGAGGGAGCCTCCACCTTGGCTTTCGCGCTGGGCTCCGGCTCCGTCGTTGGCTTGGTGCTCGAAGGCGCTTGAGGTTGGCGCTCCGTCGGCGACGCGGTCGCTCTCTCCGGTCCTCGCGTCGGCGTCGTCTGGAACGTGACGTCGTCGGCCGCGGCCGTCGGCGCGATGGCGACGGGTTCCGTCGTCGGCGCGGGCGCGACGGTAGGTGGCTCGGCGGGGGCGGACGCCTGGGTCTGAGGGACCGGCTCCACCGAAGCAAGGCTCTCGGTTGGCCCTCCGCTACGCTTCCAGATCAAGAAGCCCGCGGCGGCGGCCAGCACCAACAACACTGGTAACGCCAACACACTACGTCGCTGGCTCGGCGCGGGTGGGGGATCGCTCTTCGTCGAGGGGGCGACGACGTGACGCCGCGAGCGCATGCTGTCAGGGCGTTGACTCGGCGGGGGGCGGTCGATAGACGCGGGGCTCAGCGAGCTCGCCTGGGGGCTCGACGAGGGCGCGGCGTCTTGCATGCCGAACAGGGGCAGCGTCTGCCTGCGCGCGGGGGCTACGTCGAAGCTCGAAATATCGATGCTAGGCCCGGCTGGCGGCGGGTCCGATGCGTCCAGAGTCGAAACGTCGATTGTCGGCGCTCCCAAGTCGAGCGGGACCGTGCCGCCGGTGTTCGCGAAGAAGTCGTCACTGCGTCGCTTCGGCACCTGGTCGTGATGCACGAGCGCGCTCAGCGCCGGCGTACCCACGGAGCTGGGCTGCTCTTCTTCGGGGGGCGGGGGAACGCTCGGGGCAAGCTCCTCGATGAAGTCATCCACGCTCTCGGGCGCGGTGTCGGCGGCGGACATCAACGGGGTCTTCGCCTCGGGGATCTCCCAGTCTCCGGAAATGTCTTCGATCCCGCTCGGGGGCGGGGGCGGCTCCGGAAATCCGCGGGGGCCGGCCGGAAGTGGCGGGGCCATGTTGAGGAGCCCTTGCGACAGCGCGACCATCTCGCTGACGCCGCCGGGTCGCGGTGGCCCGCCGATCCCAATCAACGTGGCAGACTTGGCGGGGCGAGGCGGGGAAGGCGCAGGCTTGTAGTTGAGCGTCGCTTTGACTGGTGTGAGCGGCGAGGGCGGCGGCGGCCCAGGAAGGTCCGGCTTGCTCGCGGTCGCCACTACGCGCTCTGGATCGACGGCGGAGGCGTCGACCTCGATCGGCGCGTGACACTGTCGGCAGCGCACGGTGACGACGCGCCCGGCCACTTTGCGCCGCAACAGGTCGTCATTGAGAAGAAAGCGAGCTTGGCAGCTCTTGCAGATAACTGCGAAGGCCATGAAAAAACACCTTCAGCATCTATCGAAACGTGACGACCGGCAAGCCGCTCACGCGCGCGGGACGATGGCGGAAAGGTGCCTGCCGCTGACTTTACCGTCACGCCGGAATGAGAAATACCGCTCCCGTGAGAGCACGGTGCAGCCACCGACCTGGTCCACGTTCGCTTCAGTAAGGCCGAGCGCGAGCAGCTTTTGCGTGACGATGAAACGTAAGTCCACGTGCGGTTTTGCCTCGGCGTGGCGGGTGACGGCACCCGGAACGGGGCACGCGACCTCGAGCTCCGCGGCCACTTCCTCGGAGACCTCGAAGGCAGCGCGAGAGATGTGAGGGCCAATCGCCGCCAAGAGCTCGGCGCCGTGGGGCGATTGCTCGCGCAACCGGGCGACCCCCGCCTCTACCGCCCCGCGCACGACGCCACGCCACCCGGCGTGAATCGCCATGACGGCGCCGCTTTGCGCGTCCGCGACCAAGATCGGAACACAGTCCGCGGAGCGCACGCCGTAGGCGGAGCCTGGATCGGAGCCGCCGATAGCGTCACCCTCCAGGGTTATCGTTTCGGCGCGCCGCATCGGCTGCCCATAGAAGCGCGCTTCTCGGCCGTGCACCTGAGACAGATACAAGATTCGCGACGGGTCCACGCCGAGCAGCTCGCCCGCGCGTCTCAAATTTTCCTCCACGTGCTCGGGGTCGTCCCCGACGGCCGTGGAGAAGCTCAGGCTGTGGAACGGCCCTTCGGACGCTCCGCCGAGGCGGGTGAAGAAGGCGTGGCGAAAGCCCGCCCGGAGCAGAACGGGGCTTTGATGGTGCGGGCCGGTGCCGAACGCTCGCTCAATCTGGTTCAAATCGCTTCCGGGCATAAGTTTTGGTATTGCTGTGGCCCAATGCGCCCCAAGGACCCTTTCATCGGCCGCGAGCTACTCGGCGGCCAGTTCAAGGTCCTGGAGAAAATCGGCACGGGGGGCATGGGTTCCGTCTACAAGGCGGAGCAGCCGGCGATGAACCGGATGGTGGCAATCAAGATCCTCCATCCGAAGCTCGCAGGGCGCAAGGACCTGACCTCGCGCTTCCGTCGCGAGGCTCGCGCCATGAGCCAGCTGACGCACCCGAACACAGTCAAGGTGTTCATGTACGGGGAGCTCGAAGACGACGGCTCGCTCTACATCGTCATGGAGATGCTCGAGGGCCGTAACCTGAATCAAACGGTCAGGAAGGAGGGCCCCATGGCCGCGGATCGCGCCATCCCGATCCTGATCCAGGTTTGCGGGGCGCTGCAGGAGGCGCACGAGCTCGGTATCGTGCACCGCGACTTGAAACCGGAGAACATCTTTCTCTCCAAGCAGGGCGGCATGAACGACTTCCCCAAGGTCTTGGACTTCGGGCTCGCCAAAGTGACGGAGCGGCAGATGCAGCCCGGCTCCGTGATTTTGACGCAAGAGGGAATGGTCTTCGGCACGCCGGAGTTCATGTCTCCCGAGCAGGCCCAGGGCAAGACGCTGGACGCTCGCAGCGACATCTACTCGCTGGCGGTCATCTTGTACGAAGTGCTCACCGGTAAGCTGCCGTTCTCCGCGCGCACGCCCATGGAGTACATCCAGAAGCACGTGACGGATCCGATTATCTCGCTCAGCGAGCGCGTTGCCGATCGCAAGTTCCCCAAGGCGCTGGACGAAGTGCTGGCCAAAGCGCTGCAGAAGCAGCCGGACGACCGCTTCCAAACCGCGGGTGAGTTCGGGGAGGCGCTCCGTCCCTTCGGCGGCGCGGCCGCCAAGGCGCTGCCCGCCGTAGGCCCTACGCCCTCGGGTCCCGGCGCGGACGCGAAGCTCACCACGACCGGGTCGCCGGTGGAGCTCGCCAAGGGCAGCGGTCCCAGCGCCAAGCTGCTGGTCATCGTTGCGGCCGCCTGCTTGTTCGCGGGCGTGCTCATCGCCGTGCTGGTGATGAAAGCGCTCTCGCCGTAGGTCACGAAGCCGTGAATCGCGCGCGCGCTCTCAAGCTCCTAAAAATCGCAGGGCTGTCGGCCCTGGCCGTGTTGGTGCTCTCGGCCGTGGCCGTGGTCTTGGTGGTGCGCCACTACGAAGCGAAGCTGCCCACTCTGGACAAGGTTCGTAAAGGCTACGAGCCGCCGCAGGTGACGCGCGTGCTCTCGCGAGACGGCGCGGTGCTGGCGAGCCTCTTCACGGAGCGCCGCACCGTCGTCAAGTTCGCGGAGATCCCCAATCACGTCAAACTGGCCTTCCTCGCGGCCGAGGACGCGAGCTTCTACCAGCACGAGGGCCTCAACTACCTCGGTATGCTGCGCGCGCTCGCCGTCAACTTGCGCTCGGGTCGTTCGCGTCAGGGCGCGAGCACGATCACCCAGCAGGTGGTGAAGAACGTGCTGCTCGCGCCCGAGCGTACCTACGAGCGTAAGATCAAGGAAACCATCCTCGCGCGGCGGCTGGAGCACGAGCTGTCCAAGGACGAGATCCTCTCGCTCTACCTGAATCAGATCTATCTCGGACACGGCCGCTACGGTGTGGAAGAAGCCTCTCGCTACTACTTCGGCAAGCGCGTCCGAGAGCTGGACGTCGCGGAGGCGGCCACCTTGTCGGGTCTCGTCGCGTCCCCCGAGCGCTACTCCCCGCGACGGGACGTGACCCTCTCCATGCAGCGCCGGCACTACGTGCTCTCGCAGCTGCTGGACAAAGGCTTCATCACCCGTGAGGTTTACGACGACGCAGAGCAGCGCCCGCTCCGCCTCGCCCCCGTGAGCGAAGGCGAGTCGGAGCTCGCGCCAGAAGTGGTGGAGCACGTCAAGCGGCTCCTCGTCAAAGTCGCGGGGGAGGCCGCAGCTCGGGGCGGCTTCGTGGTGGAGACGACCATCGACCCGGCGCTCCAAGCCGCGGCCCGCAAGGCAACCCGCGACGCGCTGGATCAGTACCTCGTACGCCAAAAGGCGCTCCCGCCCTACACGCAAGAAGAGCGCAAGCTGTGGGGACCCGCGGAGAGCGGCACTCCCAAGCAGAACAAGGTCTACGTCGGCAAGGTCACGGGGCTGGACGACCGCTCGGGGACGCTGGACGTGCAAGTCGGGGTGGTGCTCGGCCGCATCGACTTGCGGCACGAAGAGCGCTTCAACCCGAAGCGCCTCGCCCCGAGCGAGTTCTCGCGTGAAGGCGCCGCCCTACGCGTTCGCGTGCTTTCGCTGCCGGACTCCCCCGGCGGCAAAGCGGAGCTCCGGCTGGAGCTCGGCCCCGAAGCCGCCTTCGTCGCGCTCGAGCCACGGAGCCGCGAGGTGCGGGCCCTCATCGGCAGCTACGAGGCCGTCGCGGGCGGCTTGGATCGTTCGACCCAAGCCCGTCGTCAACCTGGCTCCGCTTTCAAACCGCTCGTCTACGGCTACGCGCTGCACTCACGCCGCCTCACGCTCGGCAGCGTCCTGAGCCTCACCCGCAGCGGCAAAGACTTGAAGAAGAAGCCGCCCCCCGGCGTGGCGCCGGACGCGACCGAATACAAGCTGCGCGTCCGCGAGGCGCTCGCGATCAGCGACAACACCGCCGCTCAAAAGATCCTCGAAGAAGTCGGGGCCCCCAACGTCGTCGAGTTTGCCAAATCTCTCGGCATCGAGTCGCCGCTCGCGCCCACACCGTCGCTCGCGCTCGGCGCCTATGAGGTCACGCCCCTCGAGCTCACCGCGGCCGTTGCCACCTACGCCGCCGCCGGCGAGTACCGCCCGCCGGTGTTGGTCAAGCGCATTACGGACTCCTCGGGTCGTGAGTTCGCGCTGCCGCCCCAGCCTCCACCCCGCCAAGTCATCCCTCCGGAAGTGGCGTACCTGATCACGAGCGGCCTCACGAGCGTCGTCAAAGAGGGCACCGCCAAGAGCGCCAACTCACTGCAGCGGCCACTCGCCGGAAAGACCGGCACCACGAACCAGGCAAAAGACGCCTGGTTCGTGGGCTACTCCACGGACTACGTGGCTGGCGTTTGGGTCGGCTACGACGAAGCTCTGCCGCTCGGCTGGGGCGAAGCCGGCGCCGTCACCGCGCTGCCGATCTGGATAAGCTTCATGAAAGTCGCCGAACAGGGTCGCCCTGCCGTCGACTTTCCGCGCCCCGCCGGCATCGTCACCGTGCGCATCGATCCGATCACCGGCCTCCTCGCGTCGCCGGAAATCGGCGAAGGCATCGAAGAAGAATACCTGGACGGGACCGCCCCCACCGAAGTCAGCGCTCCCGCGCCCGAAGCCGCCGCGCCGTCCGAAGTCGCGCCCGCCGCGCCGCGCGACGACGAGGCTGCCGCCGCCACGGCTCCCGCCACCGCCCAGCCACTCCCGCCGCCCGTCTCAGAAGCGACCCCGGGCACGTTGCCGGAAGCGCCGCCGCCACCGTTCTGAGCGACGCTCGGCGGAAAGTTCGCACGTCTGCGATCGATTCTGGGGGCCAACGAACCCGGTCGCGCTGCGGCACGAACGCTGCTCCCCACCGGTTCCCTCCTCACGGTCTCGAGCCTGCTTCGTAACGCGCAGTGATGGGCGCGCACGAAGCAGGCGCCGTTTAGTCGATGCCGGTCAGATGGGGCGCTCTGGGGCCTGTCCACGCGCGTACGTTTGCCAAGCGATCTTAGCGGTCGCGATCTTCAGGCCGGAAAACTTCTTGGTCTTCATGTACGCGAGAAGCGCGTCCAGGCTCGCGACGTCCTTGGGGAATGCGGCGTCCCGCGCGAACTCGCCCGCGAGGCTGCCAAGGGGCGTCTTTTGGCTCTTCTGCTTTTCGAGCCATTCGTAAAATGTCGTGAACTTGCTCATGATTGGTGGCTGGGTCGACGTCTACCGCATTTGCGCGGAATCTGGAAACCGAGGCGGCGGCCGCACGCGGGCGGTCCAAGAATTGCTACGCACTGCAGCATGGAAACCACCACTTTGGCTCACGATCGGGTACGCGAGCACACGGCGCCCCATGTGAACGAAAGCATCGACCGCCTGACGCGCGCGTCCATCGCGGAGCACGTGGAACAGGGGTCGGAGGCGATTGCCAAGCGCCTGGCGGAGCTGGACCAGGAATGGGACGTGGACCGCGCGCTGATGGTGAACTTCGCGGTGGCAGGGGCCGCCACCTTCGCTGCCGGCATCACCCGATTTGCCACGTCGTCGCCATTCGGTCCGCGTCGCAAAGGCTTCCTGTATTTTTTCGGCGCCCAGCTCGGCTTCCTGCTGCTGCACGGCGTGGCGGGGTGGTGCCCGCCCGCGTCGGTGTTTCGGCGCCTCGGCTTCCGCACGCAGCGCGAAATCGAGGTCGAGCGGGCAGCGCTTCGGGAAGCGTTGTCCGTGCCCGTGGATAGAAGACTCGCCGCGAGCTGAGTCGCTTCAACGCACGGCTTCGAGCGAGCCGTAGCCGAACGAAGGGGCGCGCACGCTAGGCTGCGTGCCCCGCGCCTCGCGGCGGTACTCGACGAGCTCTGCGATGTGAAGAAACGGAAGCCGATGGCGTTGCGCGAAGCGCTCGAGCTCTGCGCCCCGTAGCAACTCCCCGTCCTCGTCGACGATTTCGCAGAGAGCGCCAGCCGGCTCAAACCCGGCCAGGCGAGCCAAATCGACGGCAGCTTCCGTATGGCCGCGCCGTTCGAGGACGCCGCCGGCGCGCGCCCGCAGGGGGAAGACATGGCCCGGGCGGAGGAACGCGTCCGCGCCGAGACCCGGCTCGGCCAGGGCACGGATCGCGGCGCTGCGATCGGCGGCAGAAATGCCGGTGCTCGTGCCGTGACGCAGGTCGACCGTCACCGTGAAGGCGGTGCACTGCGATTCGCTGTTTTCGGGCACCATGAGCGGGAGCTCTAGCTCGTCCGCACGCTCGTCCGTGAGCGCGACGCAAACGACGCCGCTCGTGTGCCGCAGCATGAAGGCGAGCGCTTGGGGTGTCAGCTTCTCGGCTGCGATGATGAGGTCGCCCTCGTTTTCGCGCGAGGCGTCGTCCGCCACCACCACGAAGTTCCCACGGAGCAGGGCCAGCAAAGCGAGTTCGACTGCGTTCGACATGATGAATCTCTGAGTACTGGAAACATGTCTCTTATACTGGATGCCGGAGTGGTGTCCAGGAGTGGCGCGCCCAATGACGGTCAGATTCAGAACGCCTGCTGCGCGATCAGCAGTGAATTACGGTCTGCCCGAGCACGGGCTCATCACCCCATCGGGTAACTTGACCACTGCTGTAACGGATAAAGCGGCGTTTTCGCTGGACGAATCGCTGGGCGGTGGCGCCGCCGGCATTGGCAATTCGATCCGTGGCAGTTAGGTTCCGCCCAGTCGCTGGGTCGCGTCGACCCGCCAACCGAGGGCTCGAAACGTCATGGCTTCAGAACCGGCACCGCTTGGTGCCGCCGCAGCGCGGCAGTTAGCGAACACCACCAAGACTCCGCCCCAATGGGTGGGCACCACGCCGCGCTGGCTCGTCAGCCTGCTGCCGTGGGTTCCGGTCGAGGCCGGCACGTACCGCGTGAACAAGGTGAAGGAGGCGGACGCCAAGGGCATCGGCATCGAATGCAGTCCGAGCGACGGCGCCGAGCTACCGCACGCCTTCGTGGACTACGAAGAGAATCCGCGGGAGTACACGCTCAGCACGGTCACGACCACGCTGGAGGTGCAGACCCGCATCTCTGACCTTTACCGCAGCCCCATGGATCAGGTGCGGGAGCAGCTCGGCGTCCTCATCGAGATGGTGAAAGAGCGGCAGGAGAACGAGCTCGTGAACAACGCCAACTACGGCTTGCTCAGCCAGCCCCCTCCCGAGATGCGCGCCGCGAGCTATCGCCGCATTCGGCCGCGTCGCGGTGTTCCGCCACCCACCACCACCCTTTTCGGCTCCCCGTTCCTCACTTGGCGCGGCATCCCGCTCATTCCGTCGGACAAGCTCCACATCAAGGACGGCGCGAGCAACATCTTGCTGATGCGTACGGGTGAGCGGAAGCGCGGCGTCGTCGGTCTATTCCAACCGGGCTTGCCGGGAGAGGTGAGCCCCAGCCTCACCGTGCGCTGGATGGGTATCAACCAGCGCGGCGCGGCGGCGTACTTGGTTTCGCTGTACTGCTCGGCGGCGGTGCTCACGGAAGATGCCGTGGGCGTGCTCGAAAACGTGCAGGTCGAAAAATACCATGAGTATCGGTATTGAGCCGGACGCGGCTCAGCTAACGGCAGCTCCCACTTCTCCTTTGGAGAGTGAGAGCTTCGTCCAGGAGCTCGCGCGCCTGGCGAACCAAATGTTTCAAAACGGCGGTCCCGTTCAGGGGCCGCCCGTTTCCAACATCACGCCGCCTGTGGCGCCTCCCACCGGAGGTCCGGTGCCAGGCTTCGTCGCGCCGCCCAATCCGGCCCCGAGCGCGCTCGGAGTCGGCGGCGCGTCCAGCGCGCAATCGGCACCGCCGACTCCCGGCTTCATGACCAGCCCGCCCATCGCCAACGCGCCGCCTCCCAAAGAGGGGGACTTGCGCAGCATCGGCGCGCTCCTGGCAGAGCCGCTCCACACCCAGCCGGTGCGTCTGGCGGAAGCACCCGCGACCGCGCCCACGGGCGTTGACTCGGCGCCCTACTTTTTGGCGCTCGCCGGCATGCCTTCAGCCAGTAGCTTGCCGCCGCAGGGCAACCTCCCGAGCAGCTCACTCCACGGGAGTCAGTTGCCAGGCGGCAGCGTGAGCCCAGGCGCGGTTCCGTCCGAGGCCTCTCCTGGCGGCTCGCGGCCGGGCTCCACGCCTTCGCCGCTAGTGAGTCGAGACGTGCGGCACGGCTTGGCCGCGCCCAGCATCGTGAGCACGCCGGACTCCCCGCTCGGCGCGCCGCTGCCGTCCAGCTCCATTCCCGGCTCGACGGATTTCGAGCCGCAGCTCTTCGCGTACCACCAAGTCGAAGAAGTGCCGAAGCCCCGCCAAGGGTCGAGCTTGTTCGACCCCTACGCGGTCAAGCGAGACTTCCCAATCCTGCGCGAGCGCGTGAACGGCCGCGACCTCGTTTGGCTGGACAACGCGGCGACCACGCAGAAGCCGCGCTCCGTCATCGAGCGGCTCTCGTACTATTACGAGCACGAAAACTCGAACATCCACCGCGCGGCCCACGCGCTCGCCGGCCGCGCCACGGACGCCTACGAGGGCGCGCGCGAAAAGGTGCGGCGCTTCGTCAACGCCCCGTCCGTGAAGGACATCATCTTCGTGCGCGGCGCGACGGAGGGCATCAACCTCATCGCTCAGAGCTGGGGACGACGGAACATCGGTCCGGGTGACGAAATCGTCATCACCTGGCTCGAGCACCACGCCAACATCGTGCCCTGGCAGCAGCTCGCCTCGGAAAAGGGCGCCAAGCTGCGCGTCGTCCCGGTGGACTCACGCGGCCAAGTCATCCTGGAAGAGTACGAGAAGCTCCTCGGCCCACGCACGAAGCTCGTCTCCGTCACTCAGGTGTCGAACGCGCTTGGCAGCATCGTGCCGGTCAAAGAGATGACGGAAATGGCGCACCGCCACGGCGCCTGCGTCATGGTGGACGGCGCGCAAGCCGTCTCCCACACCCGCGCCGATGTGCAGGCGCTGGACTGCGAGTTTTACGTCTTCTCCGGGCACAAAGTGTTCGCGCCCACCGGCATTGGCGCGGTGTACGGCAAGACCAAGGTGCTCGAGCACATGCCGCCTTGGCAAGGTGGCGGCAATATGATCGCGGACGTCACGTTCGAGAAAACCATGTACCAGCCGGCGCCGAACCGCTTCGAGGCGGGGACCGGCAACATCGCAGACGCGGTCGGCCTCGGCGCGGCCCTGGACTACGTCACGTCTCTCGGTATCGAGAACATCGCGCGCTACGAGCACGAGCTACTCGAATACGGCACGGAGCGTTTGCACGAGGTGCCGGGCCTCACCATCATCGGACCGCGGCGGATAAGGCGGGCGTGCTCTCGTTCGTCCTGGACGGCCAGAAGACGGAAGAAATCAGCGGCGTCTTGGATCAGGAGGGCATCGCCGTGCGCTCCGGTCACCACTGCGCCCAGCCGATTTTGCGACGCTTCGGCCTCGAAGCGACGGTGCGCGCGTCGCTAGCGCCCTACAACACCCGCGAGGACATCGACGCACTGGTCGCTGCCCTCAAGCGCATTCAGGTGGGCCGTCCGCGGCGCTGACCGACTTCACTGAGCACACGAAGCGGAAGCGCGGCTCGCGTCCCTTGCACGCGAGCCGGCTTCCACCAATTGCTTACTCGGCGGCGGTGACGGCCGCCTCGTGATCGAGTGCCAGTCCCGCCTTCACCCACGCGCGCGTGCCGCCCGTCAGATTATAAACTTCCTTGAAACCCTGCTGAGCCGCGAGGCGAGCTGCCGTTTCGCTGCGCACGCCGGCCGCGCACACGAAAACGACGCCGTCGTGCTGGAGCGCTGCTTTCGGGTTTTGCCGAAACTGAGGGAGGGGAACGAGCCGCGCGTGCGGGACGTGGCCGTCGATCCACTCATGCGGATCGCGCACATCGATCACTTCTAGACCGCGCTCGGTGATGAGCTCCAGAGCCTGCTTGGGCGACAGCGGCTTGACCATGCTCTCCAGTATAATGGACGTTCCGCTGTTGGCAGGTACTCATCGGAAAACTAGTCTGATCGCGATACATGAATGGTATCGGCTACTTGTGATTCGAGCCGGCTAAGCTCCCGTACTTGTGGTGGAAACCAGGCTTAGCTCTGGGCAGCCCCGCTGAGCGCCTGGTCTGCTCGTTTTCCACGAACACTGAACAGCAGAATTCCGGCCAACATCGCCAGCACGAAGACCGCGCTCTCTCCGCGCCCGTAGGCCAACGCCACCAGCGCGGGGCCAGGGCAGTATCCGGAGAGGCCCCACCCGATACCAAAGAGCCCAGCGCCGAAGAGCAGCCGACCGTCCACGGCAGTTGACGGCGGGGTGCTCGTTCCCGCGCCCACCGAGCGCCGAGCCAGCCACCTGAGCCAAGTGAAGTGAACGCCGACGGCTCCGGCCATGACGAAGGCGAGCGACGGATCCCACCTGCCGGCCAAGTCCAAGAAGCCGAGTACCTTGCCCGGATCCGTCATTCCAGATAGCGCCAGGCCGACCGCGAACAGCGCGCCGCTGACGACTGCGGTGACTCGCTCCGTCATCGACCGACTCCTGGCAGGAGGTGGCGCACGATGAAGACGACCGCGGCTGCGGTGAGCATGAACGTCAGCACCGCGGAGAGAGAGCGCACCGAGCCTCGACTCAAGCCGCAAACGCCGTGGCCGGACGTGCAGCCATTGCCCAGCTGAGTCCCGTAACCGACGAGGAGACCAGCAACAGCGATGAGGCCCAGTGGGCGAGTCGGCACACTGACCAACTCCCAGGGACCCGAAATGAGACCCAGTGCCGCGCTCGTCAGCAGCAACGCGCCCAGAAACCATGCCGCAAAGCCGGCCGACGCGGGCGCCCGCACCACGCGTCCTAACAGCCCGCTGATGCCAGCAACCTGACCGGCGCCGCTCCAAGCCACCGAGGCACTCGCACCAATGAGGAGGCCACCGAGCAGCGCCGTCAGCATGTGTTCGTCGTTCAGCGGTTGGGCTGCGGCGTCAACCGGAGGTACGGCTTGACCGCGCGAAAGCCTTTCGGAAACCGCTCCGCAAGCTCCTTCGGGTCCTGCAGAGCCGGCACGATGACGACGTCCCCGCCGTCCTTCCAATCTGCCGGCGTCGCCACCTTGTGGCTGTCCGTCAGCTGGAGCGAGTCCACGAGCCGAAGGATTTCCTCGAAGTTCCGCCCCGTGCTGGCGGGGTAAGTGAACAATGCACGGATCTTCTTGCTGGGGTCGATCACGAACACGGAGCGCACCGTCAGCGTGTCGTTCGCTTCCGGGTGAATCATGTCGTACAGCTTGGAGACTTTGCGGTCCGGGTCGCCGAGCAGCGGGAAATTCAGCTTGGTCCCCTGCGTCTCCTCGATATCCCCCGCCCACCGGTGGTGAGACTCGACGTCGTCGACACTGACGGCGACGAGCTTGACGTTGCGCTTGGCGAACTCTTCCTTGAGTTGGGAGGCGCGCCCCAGCTCAGTGGTGCACACGGGAGTGAAGTCCTTGGGGTGTGAGAAGAGGATGCCCCAGCTCGTGCCGAGGTATTGATGCAGCGAGATCGGCCCTTCCGTAGAGTCCTGAGTGAAATCGGGGGCGATGCTTCCAATGTGCAAGGTCATTCAAAGGCTCCGTGCGCGCCTGGCGCTTGACGACGGTCTATCAGTCTCTTAAACACATAGACCATATGGAGCGAGCTTACGGCTCAGTTTGAACCTTGTCCAGCCCCACCACGCTCCCGTTGCCCTCGTCACCCGCTGAGTCCGACGCCGATCTCACGCCCATCGTGGGCGCCAATTTGAGGCGGCTACGCGTGAAACGCGGCCTGTCTCTCGAGCGGCTTGCGCGCGCCTCCGGCGTGAGCCGAGCCATGCTCGGCCAGATCGAGCTCGGGCAAAGTACGCCCACCATCAACCTCCTGTGGAAGATCTCACGCGCGCTCGAAGTGCCGTTCTCCACCCTCGTGACGGCTTCTACCGCGCGCACGGCGACGGTGCTGCGCAGCAAAGGCGCTAAGCTCCTCACCTCGGCTGACGGCGCGTTCACCTCGCGCGCACTGTCGCCGTTCAATGCCCCTCGCAACATCGAGTTTTACGAGCTGCGTCTGGCGGCCAAAGGCGCCGAGCACGCCGAAGCGCACGCGCCCGGTACGACCGAGAACCTCGTCGTTGCGCGCGGGTCGGTGGACATTCGTGTCGGCAAGAGCAAGCACGAGCTCAAGGAGGGCGACTCCATCATCTTCGACGCCGACCTCCCGCACTCGTATGAAAACCCGGGCGACGAAGAAGCATGGATGTACCTCGTCATGACGTACGCTGAGCGAGTCGTCTGAGAGTCTTTTTAAATAGACGATAAGCGTGTCCGCGGCGTCTCGATCGTCGAGCTCGCGACGCAAGCCGCGGCCTCGTTCTTCACCTTCTTCGTGATCGTGCTAGCCGTTACCCAACTCGGGGCGAGCGGGAGCGCCGCGTCCATCTCAGGCATGAGCGCGCTCGTCGGTCCGTCCGGCGGAGTGCTCGGCAACCTCGTGGGGGCCGGGCTCGGACACTTCCTCAGCCTGCCGCGAGTGTTCCTCACCATCGCCGCTGCTTTCGGCGTCGCCTCGCTGCTCCTGTGGATGCGGCCGCTGGCGGCGCCGTGCGACTGACGCGCAGGCATCAGCTGTCGTTGAGCGAAAGCACCGTCGCCAACGCGCGATGCAGTCCGGGGGCGACCGTCTTCAGCTGCTCCCGGTGGAGCTGAGACAGCTGGGTGAGGATTTCTTCTCCCCGCGGCGTGATACTGAGCAGCACCTCGCGACGATCGTGGGCGCTGCGCTCGCGCTGCACCAAGCCGGCGCGTTCCAAGCGATCCGTCAGGGTGACGGCGGTGTGGTGCTCTACGCACAGCCGCTCCGCGATCGTACCGATGGTGGGGCGTTTACCTTCCGGCAGTCCCTTCAACGCGAGTAGCAGTTGATGCTGCTGTGGCTCGACCCCGTTCGAGCGCGCGGCTCGCTCACTGAAGCTGAGGAAGCTCCGGATCTGAAAACGAAACTCAGCGAGGGCGCGATAGTCGACCTGGCTGAGCGGTGAGACCTCTTGCACAGGGAAGGCGCGTGCCGGGGGCATATCCGTCTTCTATAAGATTCGATTAGTTCTGTATAGTGTCGAAAGGATGCGGGCTCAACCGCCGAAGCGCTGAGCTTCCTCCATTTGAATGGGCCGCGCCGGAGTCGTGAGCATCGGGAGCGAGTGCTCGCGTCCAGCTATAGCGAGGTAGCGCCGCCGAGCTCGGCTTCGACGCGCGCTTCATCGAGCGCGAGGAGTTGTGCTCGACGACTCTGATCCGCGATTGTACGGCTCGCGAGCAGCGTGAACACCGCGAAGGAGATTCCCGCCGCGATGAAGCTGCGTGTGTAGCCGAACCCCTCGACGAGCCAGCCCATCACGAACGTGCCTGCGGCTCCGCCTACGAACAAGCTGAACGCAAATAGCGAAAGCGCGCGCCCACGACCGGACGGGAAGGCCTCCGTGGCGCGCGCTTGGATTGTGGAGTGACACAGGCTGAAGCCGGCTCCGAGCAGCGCGGCGCTGAGCGCGACCCAAGCCATGCTCGGGGCAGAGGCGGCTAGGACGTACGCAGCGGCCATGAACGTCCCGCCCGCGAGAACCAAGCGCTGTTCGGTCGTTCGTCGCAAGACGAGGGGAAGCGCCTTGGCCACGCCGACCTGCGCTAGCCCGGCGATCGCGAGGGTGAGGCCGATGCTGAGCGGACCTGCGTGGAAGCGGGCATCGAGCAGGCCGCTCAGGAAAGGGAAGCAGCCCATGAACAGCGCGCCTTCTAGGAGGACCAACCACAGGAGCGGGCGCAGGCTCGACCGCAGCGCTTCACGGTAACTGCCGGCGCTGCCGCCGCGAGCGACCGGAACACGCCGCGCGCGGTGCCAGAGCCAGAGCGTCACGAGCGCGGAAAGGCCTCCTAACGACGGAAAAATGCTGCGCCAGGACATGACCTCTGCCATCAGTCCGCCCGCGCTCGTACTGAGGCTTTGAGCGGCGCCCGTGCTCGCCATCAACATGCCGAGCGTCGCCTGGCGGCGCGAGTAAGGCACCGTATCGCCAATGTACGCGATAGTGAGCGGGATGAGCGCCGCCGCCGCTGCCCCCGTGAGAGCTCGCAACGTGAGTAGGCCCGCAAGGCCTCCGAAGGCGCCGCATGCGGCCGTGCCAACGCTGAACGCGGCCATCGCGCAAGTCGCCACGCGCACCTTGCCGAATCGGTCCGCGAGGGGACCGTACGCCAACTGGCAAAGGCCATAGGGTAAGAGATAAAACGAGACCGTGTAGCTGGCGACGGCGATGGAGCAGCCGAGCTCGTCCGCGATGCTCGGGAGCAGCGGCGCGACGATCCTCGCGTCCAGCCCAACCACGAAAGTGGCAGCGCCGAGGGCCAAGAGCAGCGACCGCTGCTCGCGAAGGTGGGGGAAGGGAGGCCGCTCGAGCGCCATTTAACAACGCCATAGCCGAAGCCCGCATCGGCATCTCTTCTATAATGGACGCACGTCCGTTCTCGTGGCAGGGTGCTGCTCTCGCAGCAGTCATGACCTTACTGACCCTTCCCGAAGCGCGCGGCTCCGGGCTCTCTGAACGCGCCAAGGCACTGGTTTTCGAAGATCCTCGCTCCCGCGAGCTCCTCGAGCAGATCCGCGGCGTCGCCGGCAGTGACCGGCCGGTTCTGCTCTCGGGAGAAGCAGGAACGGGCCGCGAGCTGGTAGCGCGCTACATCCACGAGCTCTCGCTGCGGCGTCTCGGGCCTTTCTTATCCACCAATTGCGCGTCATTTCCGGGGGCAGAGCTGGAGGCGGAGCTCTTCGGCCACGAGAAGGACGCGTTGCCGAACAGCAGCGGTACCCGAACCGGTGTTCTCGAGAGCGCCGAAGGCGGCACTCTCTATTTGGACGCGATTGGCGATACGCCTCAGGCAACTCAAGCCAAACTGGTTCGCGTCCTCGAGGATCATCAGTTTCGGAAGCTGGGGGCCCGGCGGTACCAACCCTTCAACGTACGGCTCGTCATCGCCAGCAGCGTTCAGCTTCAAGAAGCGGTGACGGCGGGCCACTTCCGGCCCGATCTCCTGCGGCTAATCTCGGGGACTAAGCTCGAGGTTTTGCCTCTGCGAAAGCGACGCGGCGACATCTTGCCGCTCGCGCGGCACTTCCTGGCTCTCTACCAGCAGCGGATCGGCATCGGCTCGCGCTCGCTCAGCCCGGAATCCGAGCGGCTGCTGCGCGACCATCATTTCCCCGGCAACATCCGCGAGCTCGAGCGGGCAATTCACCATGCAATCTTGCGTTGCCGCGGCCGCTTCATCACGCCAGAAGATCTGCGGCTCGGCGACGAAGGAACCCCGAGCGTCGAAGCTGGCTCGCCCTTGCAGGAGCTCGAGCGCTCTCTCGCCAAGCTGTTCGAGCTGAGCCCGCCCCACCTGCACGAGCTGATCGATGAAGCGGTGATGCGCAGCGCGTACCGGTTCTCAGGGCAAAATCAGCTTAAAACGGCGCGTCTTCTCGGCATCAGCCGCAACGTCGTTCGCGCTCGCTTGATTCAATACGGCGAGGTCGCGGGATTTCTGCGCGCGCCATCCGCCGGAGACGCACCCGAGAGCCGCCCGCGGCTGACGGGGCGGGCGCGTCCGGTCGTGAGCTTCGGCTACCAACCGTTCGGGCTGCTCAAGCTGCTGCGCGCCCGCGGGAGCATCGAGTCTCAACTAAACGAGCTCGGCTACAACGTCGAGTGGAAGCACTATCCCAGCGGGATTCGGCTCGTGGACGCGTTCAAGAATGGGCAGCTCTCTATCGGCGTCGTGGGCGAAGGACCGCCCATCTTCGCCCAAGCTTCAGCGGTGCCGATCGTTTACGTCGCAGCGGAGGCCCCCGCTCCGGAGGGCGAAGCGATCGTCGTCTTTCAAGACTCGCCCATCCGTAGTGTCGCGGGGCTGCGAGGCAAGAAAGTGGCATTACTGCGGGGCTCCAACGCGCACTACCTGCTGATTCGCGCGCTCGAGGAGGCGGGCTTGTCCTACGGTGACGTGCAAGCAAAGTTCGTGTTCTCGGACGCGGCTCGCGCGCGCTTTCAGCACCGGGAGGTGGACGCGTGGGTGATCGCGGACCCGATCTTGGCCGAGATCCAGCAGCGGTTACCAGTGCGGGTTCTGCGTGACGGGCGCGGACTGACCACTAACCCGGCCTACTACGTGGCAAGCTCGGAGTTCGCGACCGAGCATCCGGAAATCCTGGCGCTCTTCCGGCGCGAGCTCCGCGCCGTACAACGCTGGGCAACCGAGCACGTGGAAGAGGCGGCCGAGTCACTGGCGGAGCAGGTCGGCATCGCCCAAGAGGCGATTGGGTTGGCGCTGAAGCGCAGCCTGGGGGAGAGCCTGCGCCGCCCCGAGATCATCGCTTCCCAGCAGCGCGTCGCAGACGCGTTCTATCGCTTGAAGCTCATCCCTCGCGCGGTGTCCGTGGCTGATGCGGCCTGGCCGCTCGAGTGAACGGCGTCGTCACAAGGTTGCTGCGAGGTCAGCAACCCGAGCCGCGTAGAAGCCCCGGCCGTCGTGGCGGTTGAGCTGTCTACTATAAAAGACTATCTTCTTCGTAGACTAGATGGTCAGCCTAGCCCTCGATTCGACGCACCTTGCAGAAACCTACGACCGAGTGGGCGAACGCCAGTTCAACCACGGTAAGCAGCTAATAACCGCGCTGCGCATCGGCGGGGGCCATCGGGTCCTGGACGTAGGCTGCGGAACCGGCCTGCTCGCTCTCCACGTCGCGAAGCTCGTCGGTCCCTCCGGTAAGGTGGACGCGATCGATCCGCTGCCGCTTCGGGTTGCGCTCGCGAAGAAGCGCGCTCCGTCCCACCTCGAAGTATCCGTGGGTGCAGCGGAAGACCTCTCCGCTTTCCCGAGCGGCAGCTTCGACGTCGTGTACCTGAACAGCGTGTACCACTGGCTGCCCGAGAAACTGAAGCCATTGCGTGAGGCGCTGCGCGTGCTCAAGCCTGGCGGCCGCATCGGCATCAGCACGGCCGCGTCGGACGCGCCGCACGACTTCGAGGTCCTGCTCAAGGAGGTCTTCGCGTCCTCCGACCTCGCGGACGTGGAGGAAGTGCCCAGCGGCACCACGCACAAGGTGAGCAGTAGCGCGCTGCGGGAGCAGTTGCACGCGGCAGGCTTCACGGACATTCAGCTCGAGATCAAGTCGTTCGTCGACCATTTCGACGACACGGAGGCGGTCATCGGCTTCAACACTGCTAGCTCCTTCGGCAACTTCTTGTCGACGCTGACTCACGAGCAGCGCGCGCTCACGCACTCCCTGCTCGAGGGAGAGCTGGAGAAGCGCCGCGACTCCGAGGGTATCCGTCTTCAACGCAACTTGAGCTTCGCGGTCGCGTCGCGCCCGGTCTGAACGGCGCCCGGTCAAAGTGAAAAGGAAAGGATGAATCATGACAAGCTCCTTGCTTCGTAAGGCCTCGAAGTCTGCCGCCGTTCGCGCGCAACTCGATTACCCCGTCATCGACACTGACCTCCACACGATCGAGTTCGCCCCCGCGCTCGAGGACTACATCGCCAAGCATGGCGGTGCGGCGTCCGTGGACAAGTTCCGCGCCGCCATCAACCGAGGTTTCGGCTACCTGAACAACGAGTGGTACGAGCTCACCCCGGAGCAGCGCGCCGCCCAGCGCGCGATTCGTCCGCCGTGGTGGGCGCTGCCGACCAAGAACACTTACGACTTGGCCACCGTGTCGCTGCCTCGGCTGCTGCACGAGCGTATCGCGGAGAGCGGAACCGACTACGCCGTGCTGTTCCCGAACGTATCTACGTTCGCGACTCACGTTGGCGACACCGACCTGCGACGCGCCCTGATCCGCGCCGTCAATGAATACCACCGCGACGTGTACGCCCCCTACGCCGATCGCCTGACGCCGGTGGCGGCCATCCCGCTCCACACCCCCGAGGAGGGCATCGAGGAGCTGGAGTTCGCGATCCAAGGGCTGGGCTTGAAGGTGGCGCTCATCCCCGGCAACCTGCGTCGCCCGATTCGCTCCATCGCCGAGAAGTACCCGGCGCGGCACCATCCTGATGTCGCCCGGCACGCGAATTGGCTGGACACCTTCGGCCTGGACAGCGAGCACGACTACGACTCGTTCTGGGCCAAGGCGGTCGAGCTGCAGACGGTGCTGACGACGCACTCGGCGGGCATGGGTTGGACGAGCCGCAGCTCGTATTCCAGCTACATGTACAACCACATCGGTCACTTCGCTTCCGCTTCGGAGGCGCTCGCGAAGTCGCTGTTCTTGGGCGGCGTCACGCGCCGTTTTCCCGGACCTGCGCGTCGGGTTCTTGGAAGGGGGCGCGGGTTGGGGCGCCCAGCTCTACGCGGACCTCGTGGGGCACTGGGAGAAGCGCAACGGCAACGCCGTACGTAACTACGATCCGGATGCCATCGATGCAGAGCTGCTCTATCGCCTGTATCAGGAGTACGGCGGTCCCGAGGTCACGAGCCGCCTCGGCGACGTGAAGTCCGTGCTCGGCGGCGCGCTCGGCGTTTCCAACAACTCTCGACGCCAGCCTCAAGAGCCAGACGCGCTCGACGACTTCGCCAAGGCCGGCATCCAGCGCATCGAAGACATTCGCGACCGCTTCGTGCCGAACTTCTACTTCGGTTCGGAGGCGGACGATCCGACCGTCGCCTATGCCTTCAACACCAAGGTGAACCCGCTCGGAGTGCAAGTGAATGCGTTCTGGGCGTCCGACAGCGGCCACTGGGACGTGCCGGATCTCACAGAGGTCCTGTCCGATACGTGGCGCTTGGTGGAGAAGGGCGCGCTCACGGAGCAGAACTTCAAAGACCTCGTCTTCACGCACCCTCACTCCTTCTTTGCGGGGAAGAATCCGGACTTCTTCAAGGGCACTCAGGTCGAGCAAAAGCTGAAGCGCGACAAGGCGGCCTGAGCTTCCTCGTCACTTGGGGCGGCGACCGGCTGAGCGTGCAGTCAGCTGGTCGCGCCGCGCACGAAATACTTAAGCCTATGCAACGTCGTCTCGGTTCATCGTCGGAAGTCATCGGAGTCTGTAGGCGGCGCGTCCGCGCTTACTTGAGTTAGACCAACCGAATTTCAGGATTTTCGATGAGATTTTCTGCTTCAACGCGCGCATGGCTCATGGCCGTGGCCTCGGGCGCCGTCTCGCTGTGGACGCTGACCGTGACCGCGCAGCCTGCGCCCGCGCCCGCCGCGCCTCCAGCTGCCAAACCTGCAGCACCGCCCGCGCCCGCCGCCGCCGATAAGCCGCAAGACGCCGCGCGAGGTCCCGTCCCGCCCAAGGGGGAAGCCGGCACGCCGGCGGGAGCTCCCCTCAAGCCCGGTGACAATCCCCTGCCGCCGAGCGGGCCCCCCGCCGCGGTTCCCGAGGCAGCTGCGCCGGCGACAGTGCCAGGAGGTGCCGCCCCCGCTCCTGTGGACGCAGCTGCGACGGCGCCCCCGGTCGACCCGAACGCGCCCGTGGACCCGAACGCGGTCCCGCCACCCGATCCGCAGAGCATCGCGGACGACGTGCAAGGCCTTCGCACGGACCTCGAGAACTTCAAGTTTCAGTGGCAGCGAGAGCGCGACATCCACACTGCGATCACGACCCGCGCGCTCACCATCGGCGGCACCGTTCAGGCGCGCTTCGGTTTCTCGGATCAGGCCGTCTCCACCCCGACGGTCTACCGCCGCAAGACGAGCTTCGATGTGCCGCTCGCGGTGCTCAATTTCAACGGCAATCTCTTCAAGGACTACGAGGACGGCCGAAACTTGAGCTACCAGCTGAGCTTCGGTGTCTCTCAGCAGACCAACACCAACAACAGCTTCCTCAACTTGCTGAACGCGGCCGTCACCTACTCGGTGCTGCCGACGACGAGTCCCGAGTACCCGACGCTCACGATCAGCGTGGGGCAACAGCTGCTGCCGTTCGGTCTCGAAGTGCCGGCCAGCGAGGAGCTGAAACCCGTCATTCGCAACGCGCAGTTCACGCTCGCGCCGCGCGCGATCAACGGCGGCAATCCTTACATCAGTGGTTTGAACTTGGGTCGGCGCGACGTGGGCGCCATCGTCCGGGGCGATCTATTCGTCAACGTGGACTACGGGTACAATTACCGACAAGCTCTGCTCGCCTACGCGATCGGTGTGGTGAACGGAGCGGGGCCGAACACGCTCGACGAGAACAACAATAAGGACATTCTGGCGCGCGTCGCGTTCACGGTCCCGAGCGACTACAACTCTTGGCTTCGCCAGATCACGCTCGGCGGTAGCGCTTACATCGGCAAGCAGAACCTCTACTCGTCGGATGCGGCCCGAACGCTGCAAGGCAAGGGCGTGCGTAACCGTTTCGGCGCGGACATCTACTACAATCACTGGCCTTTCGGGCTCACCTACGAGTACATCCGCGGGAAGGACGCCATCACGCCCGGACCCGCCGACAATCCCGGCCGGAAGAACGTCGAGAGTGATTCTCACGTCGGGACCTTCTTCCTCAGCTTCGGCGAACAGTTCGTCTCCGGCTTCCGAAACCAAGGTCGTTACGACGATTGGTGGCCCAAGACCTATCAGCCGTTCCTTCGTTACGATCGCCTGAACCCGGATCTCGACAAGAAGGGTGACCAGTCGGTGGTGAGCGAAGTCTTCACCGCCGGCCTGAACATCTTCTTCGCCGAAACCACGAAGTTTCAGCTGAACTACAACCACACCAAGAATCGCTTCAACACCGACAAACCCGAGCCGAACCCGCGCGCCGTGGTCCAAAAGCGCGAGGCGAACGAGGTCCTCGCCCAAATTCAGTTCGGCTTCTGAAAGGTGTCAGAGCGCAGGAAACGTTCTCGAAAGCACTCCCATCATGTCTCAACTGGAAGCTCCGTTCGACATCGCATCCGGCGCTCGTGAAACGCCGACTTCGCCGCAGAGCCCTGCGGTCATCGCCAAGAAGCCCCTTAAGGCACGGCCCTCTCTCATCGGCTGGATCGTTCCCACGGCCCTGCTTTTCACCTGGGCCGTGGCCTCTCATAAAGAATGGGTCGCGCCGCAGATCCTGCCGGCACCGGCGGCGGTGGCCCAAACGTTGCTCGACCAAGTGAAGTCCGGGGAGCTGTTCGTCAACTTCGCGATCAGTCTCGGTCGCGTCGCGGGGGGGGTCGTGTTCGGCGGTTTGATCGGCGTCGTACTCGGCGTCGCGATGGGCCTGTCGCGGCGCGTCGAGCAGTACCTTTACACGTTTTTCAACGCGATAAGCCAGGTGCCGGTGCTCGGCTGGCTGCCGCTCGCGATGATGGTCCTCGGAATCGGGGAATCGCTCAAGGTGGTGATCATTGCCCACGCCGCGCTCGTGCCGATCGCGATCAATACTCTGAAGGGCATTCGCAACGTGCCGGTGGCCTACTTGGACGTGGCGCGTTCCTTCCAGTTTTCCAAGCGCCAGTTGCTGCGCAAGGTCGTGTTCCCCGCGTCCGTGCCCGCGGTCTTCGTGGGCATTCGCTACGGTTTGACGCAAGCGTGGCTCTCACTGGTCACGGTGGAGCTCCTCGCTTCCTCGGAGGGCCTCGGCTTCTTGATTGTTTGGGGTCGCCAGCTGTTCCAGCTCGACTTGGTGCTCTCCGCCATCATCGTAGTCGGCGTCGTTGGCTTAGTGCTGGACAAGGGCATCGAGAAGCTGGAGTCACGCCTGCTGCGATGGCGACCCACCGGCTCCTTCGGTTCTGAAGGGCAAGCATCATGAGCGCCGCTGCCATCTCCCACAAGTCCATCGTTCCGAGCTGGTTGCGAGGCTGGATCGTGCCCCTCGCGCTCGTCTTGCTGTGGGATCTGCTGACGCGTTTCAAGCTCGTCAACACCTTGCTCCTCGCGACGCCGGCTTCGGTGCTCAAGGTCCTTGCTCAGCAGTTGAGGGAAGGTGAGCTATTTCCCGCGTTGGCCGCGAGCCTGCAGCGCGACTTGATCGGCTTCGGCATCGGTTCCGTCGGCGGTCTCGTCGTCGGCAGCGCCATGGGCTTGTCTCGCTTGGCCGACAAGCTCGTCGGGCCCACCTTCCACGCCGCCAAGCAGGTCGCCATCTTCGCTTGGATCCCGCTCATCTCGGTGTGGTTCACGGGGGAACCCGCGAAGATAGTGTTCATCGCGCTATCCGCGTTCTACCCCGTGGTGCTCAATACGTTCGAGGGCATACGGAGCGTGGGTCGTGAGCACGTGGAGGTAGCGCGTGTGTTTCGCTTCTCACACGCGCAGATTTTCCGGAAGGTCGTGCTCCCGGGCGCCTTGCCTTCGATCTTCTCGGGCTTGCACTTGGCGCTAGTCTATTCGTGGCTCGGCACGCTCGGCGCTGAGTACTTGCTCGCGCCCGGACTCGGTATCGGCAACTTGATGATTGACGGCCGTGAGCAGTTCAAGATGGATAAAGTGCTGCTCGGCGTGATCATCGCGGGCGCGGTTGGCTACGCCTTGAACGCGCTCTCCACCCGCTTAGAAACTCGCTTGACGCGTTGGCGCGTCCGCGCCGCTTGAGAGAAAGTCACCATGAGCACGTCCGCAGTCATCGACATTCAAAGGGTCCGTAAGCAATTCAAGGTGAAGAACGAGGTCCTCCCGGTTTTGGAGGATCTGACGCTCACGATTGCGCCGGGCGAGTTCCTCGCGATCGTCGGCTCCAGCGGTTGCGGTAAGTCGACGTTACTTCGCCTGCTCGTCGGTCTGGACCGAGAGTACGAGGGACAGATCAAGGTTGGTGGAAACGTCGTCACCGGCACCAGCCTGGACCGAGGCATCGTGTTCCAGGAGCACCGGTTGTTTCCCTGGCTGACTCTGGAGCAGAACGTCGGGCTCGGACTGCAGAACTCGGATTGGTCCGAAGACAAGAAGAAGCAAGCCGTCGCCGAGCACATCGACCTAGTGGGGCTGAGGGGCTTCGAGAGCGCCTACCCACACCAGCTCTCGGGAGGAATGGCTCAGCGCGCCGCCATCGCGCGGGGGCTGGTGAACCAGCCCAGCATTTTGCTGCTGGACGAGCCGTTCGGCGCGCTCGACGCGCTGACCCGCTCTCGGCTGCAGAGCGAGCTGCAGAATATCTGGCAGCGGGAGAAGATCACGATGATCTTGGTTACCCACGACGTGGACGAAGCCGTCTACCTCGGGGACCGGGTCGTCGTGATGCAGCCGCGTCCCGGGCGCATCAGGAAGATCTTCCCGATCGACGTCGCGCACCCCAGGGACCGCGCCGACCCAGTTCTGAAAAACCTGACCGAGCAGGTCCGCGCGCAAATTCTCGAAGGCTCGTCGGCCAAGAGCTGAGCATGGACACGCCGGTCTACATCGGCGCGCTTCGGAATCGGCCGGAGGAAGTGGCGGAGCTGCTGGAGCTGCCCGCGGGCGTGTTCGCGTTGTTCGGTGTATGTGTGGGGTACGCGGAATCTGCGACGGCTGCGATCAAGCCACGGCTGCCGCAGTCCGTCGTGCTTGGACGCGACCGATACCAGCCCGTGAACGCGGAGCTGGTGCGCGAGTACGACGAGCGAATGGCCGCGTTCTGCGGTGAACAAAGAATGCGCGTGCCGGCAGGAGGTTGGTCGCTGCACTCGGCCGAGCGAGTCAGGAACGCGGCTTCGCTGAACGGCCGGCATCGACTCGTGGACGCGCTCAAGGCGCGTGGCTTCGGTCTGCGTTGAGATGGAAATGAGCGGGAGAGAGCGATGAAGTACAATCGATTGGGTAACAGCGAGCTAGTCGTGTCCGAAATCTGCCTCGGCACGATGACCTTCGGGCAGCAGAACACCGCCCAGGAGGCAGAAGAACAGCTGGACCGTGCGCTCGAGGTTGGCATCAATTTCGTTGACGCGGCCGAGATGTATCCGGTGCCGGCGCAAGCGGAGACGCAGGGCCGCACCGAGACTATCCTCGGAGATTGGCTGGCCCGTCGAAACCGTGACCAGGTAGTCGTCGCCACGAAAATCGCCGGCCAAGGTCGTCCCATCACGTGGCTGCGCAACGGCTCACTGGCCGTCAATCGACAGAACGTGCGCAAGGCGGTGGAGGCGAGTCTCAAGCGCCTGAGGACGGACTACATCGATCTTTACCAGATTCACTGGCCGGATCGCTACGTGCCGATGTTCGGTAAGACGGCGTACGAGCCCGAGCAGGAGCGAACCGCGACGCCCATCGCGGAGCAGCTGGCGGCCTTCGCGGACATCGCGCGGGATGGAAAGATTCGCTACGTGGGGCTGAGCAACGAGACCGCCTGGGGAGTCAGTGAATTCAGCCGCATCGCCACCCAAGAGGGTTTGCCGAAGGTCGTGAGCATTCAAAATGCTTACAGTTTGCTCAACCGCACGTTCGATTCTGCGTTGGCGGAGGCGACGCGGCGCACGAACGTGAGCCTGCTCGCGTACAGCCCGCTCGCGTTCGGCATCTTGAGCGGTAAGCACCACGCCGGTCCCGCGCCTGGCTCGCGCCTCGCGCTATTCGATTCGTTCGGGCAGCGCTACGGCGGTGTGAACGTCGCGGCCGCGACTGCGGCGTACGTCGCGCTCGCGCAGGAGCTGGGGCTATCACCCGCGAAGCTCTCGCTAGCTTTCGTGCGTAGCCGTTGGTTCGTCGCGAGCACCATCATCGGCGCGACCACGCGGTCCCAGCTCGAAGAGAACTTGAGCAGCCTGGAGGTCACGCTGGACTCTGCGGCGCTCGCGCGCATCGAATCGATTCACACGCGGTACCCGAGCCCCGCGCCCTGACGTTGAGCTTTGAGCACGCTGCGACAGCCGCGCGTCTTCGCGTCGCGGCCCGCCTGCTCGGAACCGCCCCCGCGGTCGTGCTCGGCGGCGGCGTGACCCTCGTCGTTGCTGCTACCGCCGCAATCCGGGCACCAGCGCTGCCAGATCTCGGCGCGCTCGACCAATTCACGAGCAAAAACTAGCGACCCTGCTAGACAGTGGACGGCATGTCTCGTATAGTAGACAGCAGCCAAGGGAGAGACGACGATGAGTGATTCGATTGAGATCGTGCCCATAGCGGGCCGTATCGGGGCGGAGATTCGTGGCGTTCGCCTTTCCGCGGACCTCGGCGCGGGCGTGCGCAGCCAGATTCGAGAAGCGTGGCTGAAGTACAAGGTGCTGTTCTTCCGTAATCAGCAGCACCTGGACGAAGCTCAGCAAGAGTCGCTGACCACGCTGTTCGGCGCCCCCCCCGTCGGTCACCCCACCGTACCCTCCATCCACGGTACCAACTACATCACGGAGCTGGACTCGCGTCACGGCGGCCGCGCCAATTCTTGGCACACGGACGTCACGTTCGTAGACGCGTATCCGCGGGCCTCGATCTTGCGTGCGTTGGTCGTGCCGACGGCGGGGGGCGACACGGTGTGGGCAAACACAGTGGCCGCCTACCAGGAGCTCTCGCCCGAGCTGCGCGAGCTCGCGGACAAGCTCTGGGCCCTCCACACCAACGAGTACGATTACCAGGCCCGCCGCACGAAGGCCACCGCGGAGGACCTCAAGTATTACGACGAGGTGTTCACCTCCACCGTGTACGAGACCGAGCATCCGATCGTGCGTGTTCACCCGGAAACGGGCGAGAGGTCGCTTCTGCTCGGCCACTTCGTGAAGAAGATCATCGGCCTGTCGTCGCATGACTCTCAGCATCTGTTCGAGGTCTTCCAGGAGCACATCACGCGACTGGAGAACACGGTGCGCTGGCGGTGGGCGGTCGGTGACGTGGCGGTGTGGGATAACCGCGCGACGCAGCACTACGCCATCAACGATTACGGGGACCAGCATCGACTCGTGCGCCGCGTGACGGTAGACGGCGACGTGCCTGTCGGCGTCGACGGCCGACGTAGCGTCACTCGCAAGCGTGCTCCCAAGCAGCGGCTGGAGCGCGTCGCAGCTCGCCCTGAGGTCGTCGCGGCCGAGTGATCGGCCCTTATCAATCGAAAGTCTTTTAAATGCCCAAGCTTTACTACACGCCCGGTGCTTGCTCCCTTTCTCCCCATATCGCTCTTCGCGAGGCCGACCTCGATTTCGAGCTCGTCCAGGTGGACCTGGCGGAGAAGAAACTCAAAAACGGCGACAGCTTCTTGTCCGTGAACCCCAAGGGCTATGTGCCGGCGCTCGTTCTGGACAACGGCCAGCTACTGACCGAAGGAGCAATCATCGTCCAATGGGTCGCGGACCAGAAGCCGGAGCGCAACCTGGTGCCGAAGCAGTCCACGCCCGAGCGCTACAAGCTCCAAGAGTGGCTCCACTTCATCGCCACCGAGCTGCACAAAGGCTTCGGCCCCGTCAATAATCCGAAGACGAACGACGAGGCGAAGCAATTTTTCAAAACCCGCTTGCTGAGCCGCTTCGAGTTCCTGGCCCGCAGCCTTGAGGGCCGTAAGTACCTCGTCGGTGACAGCTTCACCGTCGCCGACGGGTATGCTTACTACACGCTCCGTAACCTGCGAAAACTGGACCCGAGCGTCATCGAAAGGTCGGCGGACCTCGAGGCGTACTTCGAGCGTCTTGGGGAACGGCCCGGCGTGCGGGCTGCACTGCAAGCCGAAGGCTTGTCTTGACGCCTCTTCTTTTTCGAAAGGAGCGAGTCCATGTCGAGCTCTGTGGCAGAGGCCTACACCCAGAGTGAGGGGGCGGGAGATAGCGTCCAGTTCGGGAGCATCGCGATCGATCGCGTCGCCTACTCAGTGACGGTGGCAGGCTCGCCCGTCGCGCTAACTGCTCGTGAGCTGAATCTTCTGGTGTACTTGAGCGGGCGAACCGGGCGCTTGCTGACTCGCCAAGAGCTGGTCAGCGAAGTTTGGGGCCCTGGTTACGATGGCGGAAGCCGCACCGTGGACATCCACGTGAGCCGGCTGCGCCGAAAATTGGGGCAGGAGCTGCCCTTGGTCACGCTGCGGCGCGTCGGTTACCGATTGGACGCGCCGACCACTAAAGCCAACGAAGGTACCTACACATGACGACGCGAAGCGGACCGTTCCACCTCAACGCATTCTTGATGAGCGTGGGCCACCACGAAGCGGCCTGGCGTTTGCCCGAGAGCGACCCGTTTGCGAACACGTCGCTGGCCCATTTCAAAAAGCTCGCGACGGTCGCCGAGCGTGGCAAGCTAGACTCGCTTTTCTTTGCGGACAGCCCGGTGCTTTGGAACAAGCTCGGCCGCCGGCCGGGAGGCACGCTCGAGCCGACGGTGCTGCTCGCGGCGCTAGTAGGGGCGACGAGTCGTATCGGGCTCATTGCGACCGCGTCCACGACCTACAACGAGCCGTTCAACCTAGCGCGTCGGTTCGCGTCTCTCGACCACTTGAGTGAAGGCCGCGCCGGCTGGAACATCGTGACCACCGCCGGCGTGGACGCGGCCCGCAACTTCAACTTGGAAGAGCTCCCGGCCCACGCGGAGCGCTACGCGCGCGCCGCGGAATTCGTGGAGGTCTCACAGAAGCTCTGGGACAGCTGGTCGGACGACGTTGCCATCGCGGACAAAGAGGACGGCGTGTGGGGCGACGATGACAAGCTCTACCCACCCCGGCACGTCGGCAAGCATTTCAAGGTTGCCGGCCCGCTCAACGTGCCGCGGTCGCCCCAAGGTTACCCGCTGTTGGTCCAGGCTGGATCGTCGGACGATGGCAAGCACCTCGCCGCGCGTTTCGCGGAAGCGGTCTTCACGGCCCAGCAGACGCTCGAAGACGGCCAAGCATTCTATCGGGACTTGAAGGAGCGCGCCGCGGCGCTCGGCCGGGATCCGAACGGCATCAAGATTCTCCCCGGCCTGGTGCCGGTCATTGGCGCCACGGAAGCAGAGGCGCTCGAGCGCGAGCAGGAGCTGGAGAGACTCATCAAGCCCGAGTACGCCAAGCGGCAGCTGGCCGAAACTCTCCGCTTGAAGCCGGAGGACCTGGAGCTGGACGGCTACTTGCCTAAGGATCTGCCTAGCGAGGACGCCATTCAAGGCGCCAAGAGTCGCTACACGTTGACGGTTCAGCTCGCGCGTCGCGAGAACCTCACCGTGCGGCAACTGATTGCTCGCCTCGGTGGCGGTAGAGGACACCGCACCTTCGCTGGAACACCCGAGCAGGTAGCGGACGCGATGCAGCAGTGGTGGGAGCAAGGCGCGGCGGACGGTTTCAACGTCATGCCGGCCGTCCTCCCCTCGGGCTTAGAAGCGTTCGTCGACCATGTCGTCCCGGTGCTGCAGCGGCGCGGGCTGTTCCGTACCGAGTACACGGGGAGGACATTACGAGATCACTACGGCTTGGCGCGTCCCGCGAACCGCAACGAGGTTGCGCGAGGTCTTCAGGGCGCGGCCTGAGCGTGACCGGCGAATCTCCACTAAAGAAGACGCTGACGTCTGCTACCATTGTCCACCGATGAGCATCGAACAGTGGACCTTGGTGGATCAGTACATCGTCGACGCGCTCGTGCCTCCGGACGCAGCCCTCGATGCGGCGCTGGCCGCGAGCGAGGCGGCCGGGCTACCTGGCATCAACGTCTCGCCCAACCAAGGCAAGCTCTTGCACTTGCTAGCTCGCTTGCGCGGTAGCAGCTCGATTCTCGAGGTGGGCACGCTCGGCGGCTACAGCAGCATCTGGCTGGCGCGGGCGCTCAAGCCGGGCGGCAAGCTGGTGACGCTGGAGCTTTCCGAACGGCACGCTCAGGTCGCACGTGAGAACCTGCGGCGCGCGGGTCTAGCGGAAACCGTGGACGTGCGCGTGGGCAGCGCGCTCGAGCTCTTGCCGGCGCTCGCCCAGGAAAAGCGCGCCCCTTTCGACTTCGTCTTCATCGACGCTGATAAACAGAACGTGCCAAGCTACTTCGATTGGGCCGTGAAGCTCAGCGCCAGTGGCAGTGTGATCGTAGTCGACAACACGGTGCGCCGGGGCGCCGTCGCGGACCCATCCACCACGGACGCCAACGTGAAGGGGGTCCAAGGGTTGCACGAAAGATTGCGCAATCATCGAGGTATCGACGCCACGACGATTCAAACCGTCGGCAGTAAGGGATATGACGGCTTCACGCTGGCAATCGTCGCCTAGCCTGCTGTTGCTGGTACTAGTGCTGGCCGTAGCCTGCGCTCCACCGCCGCCCTCACCCTTCACACCCGCGGAGACCGACGCGGCGCTTGCGCCCGCGGGGGACCTTTGGTCCCGTTGCTATGCGGGGACCGAGCTCGAGCGGGACGGCCAGCTAGTCATGCTGGACTACTCGCTCAACGTCGCCCGGGACGGCTCGGTCACCTCCGTCCCCCGACGCGTCGATCCCGATCGCCCGATGCTGGTCGAATGCGTTCGGATTCGTTTGAATCAGTTACGCTTTCCCGCCCGGGGCAAGGATCACGTGGATGTCCACTTCGAGCTCGGACCGCGAGGAGCCAAAGCGGCCACTCCCCAAGCGCCGAAAGCGCAGGCGCTCGGGACCTGCGAGCCAGCGTGCACGGACGGCTTCTCTTGTCACTACGCGCCGAGCGCGCCGCGCGGCGTGTGCCGGGTGACACCGGGGCGGTGCCGCTTCGGACGCGACTGCGCCCCTTCGCAGGCCTGCCAGCGCCACACGGAGCGTCTCGGAGTTTGCGTGGACCCTCGACCCTAACGGTCGCCAGGTCCGGACGAGCCGCCTCGGCGTGCTCAGCGGTCGGCGTCGCCCCGGCGGTACTCGGTGGTGAGCTCGTCCAGCCGCAACTTGAGCTGCGAGTCCAGCTCGAGCTCGGTCGCCTGGTGCGTCCTTGCCCGTGAGTAGGCCGCCCGCGAGCGGGTTGTAAGGAATGACGCCGAGGCCGGCTTCGCGCGACAAGGGGAGGAGCTCGCGCTCGATTTCACGGAAGAGCAGGTTGTAACGGGGCTGGACCGAGACGAAGCGCGTCCATCGGTTCGCTTCCGCCTTACCGAGCGCCAGCGCGAGCCGATAAGCGAGGAAGTTGGACACGCGTACGTAACGGACTTTACCGGCGCGTACGATGTCGTCTAGCGCTTGAAGGGTTTCTTCCAGGGGCGTGCTTCGGTCGTCCGAATGCAACTGATACAGGTCGATGTAGTCGGTCTTCAGCCGGCGCAGCGATGCGTCCACTGCGTCGAGCAAGTGCTTGCGGGATGCGCCCTCGTCCCACGGCGCAGGTCCCATCTTACCGACCGCTTTCGTGGCGATGATGTAGCGGTGCCGCCTGCCTTCCAGCCAACGGCCGACAATCTCTTCGGTGCGACCGGCGGTGGCCAGGTCGCCACCCAGCGGATAGACGTCGGCGAGGTCCAGAAAGTTGATGCCGGCGCCAGTCGCCGCATTCAAGATCTCTCCGGAGGTGCGCTCGTCAGTCTGGAGGCCGAACGTCATGGTGCCGAGCACCAGACGGGACACTGACAGGCCCGTGGTGCCAAGGTTTCTCGTCTGCATCGCTTCAAATCCTTCCGCTCCGGCTTGGAGCGCGTTGTCCACTATGCTATCTGAGCGTCTACAAAACAAGAGGCAAGGGACCTCTCCGCAAGGAGCCACGATATGGATTTGGAGCTGGCAGGAAAGCGCGCAATCGTCACCGGCGGCAGTCGAGGCATCGGTAAAGTCATCGCGCGCGCTCTCGCCGCCGAGGGGGTGGACGTTGCCATCTCCGCCCGCACCGAAGGACCGCTCAGGGACACGGCCGCGGAGCTCGCGAACGCGACCGGTCGCCGCATCGTACCGATCGTCGCGGACACGGGCAAAGACGGGGACGTGAATCGGCTGGTGGAAACCGCCATTCGTGAGCTCGGGGGCGTGGACATCTTGGTCAACAACGCCGCTCTTCCCGGCTGTATCTCCCCGGCAACCAAGCTCGAGCAGATCGTAGACGAGCAGGTGCTGGAGGACATCAACATCAAGGTCGTTGGCTACCTGCGTACCGCGCGGGCCCTTGCCCCGCATCTGATCTCAAAAGGCTGGGGCCGTATCATCAACATCGGCGGGCTCGCCATTCACCGCACGGGCCGCCCGGTGGCCACCCTGCGCAACGTCGGGGTCGCCGCTATCACCAAGAACCTGGCCGACGAGCTCGGGCCGCAGGGCATCAACGTGACCGCGGTACACCCGGGCGCGACGCGCACGGAGCGCACCACGGAGCAGGCGGCCAAGGAGCTCGGCGCGAACGTGAGCATCGGTCGCATCGTGGATGCGAAAGAGGTTGCCTGGGTCGTCACGTTTCTGGCATCGCCAAAGAGCGTATCGATCAACGGGGACGCCATCCCAATCGGCGGCGGTAGCCCAGGCACGATTCACTACTGAGAGCCGAGTCATGACCAAAACCCTCATCATTACGGGCAGCCCTTCCCACACGTCCCGCACCGCCAAGCTGGCTCACCTCGTGGGCCTTCGCTTGGCCCAGAGCGGCATCGACAGCTCACTCTTGGACGTGCGGAGCCTGCCGGCGGAGGACTTGCTGAGCGCCAAGTTCGACGCCCCTGCCATCGTGGCGGCGCTGGCGCAGGTGGAAGGCGCACGTGGAGTCGTCATCGCAACGCCCGTGTACAAGGCCGCGTACTCCGGTGTGTTGAAAGCCTTCTTGGACTTGCTGCCGCAGTTTGGCCTGCGTGACAAGGTCGTGCTTCCTCTCGCCACCGGCGGTACCGTGGCTCACGTGCTCGCCATCGACTACGCGCTCCGACCGGTGCTGAGCTCGCTCGATCCGCTTCACGTCGTTCCGGGCCTCTTCGTCCTGGATAAGCAGCTGGTCGTGCGGGAGGATGGTGGCCTGGACCTCGACGCTGACCTCTCCGCCAAGCTGGACGCGACCATCAAGAGTTTTCGGGTCGGCCTTCATCGCGCCGCTCACGAGGTTCAGCATAGCTGACCCGCAGCGCTCGCCGCCGCGCGTCCTGCTCTGGGACGTGATGGATACCCTCGTGCGCGACCCGTTTCGTGACGTCATGCCGAGCTTCTTCGGCATGACGTTGAGCGAGATGATGCAGCTCAAGCAGCCGGAGGCTTGGGGGCAGTTCGAGCGCGGGGAGCTCAGCGAAACCCAGTTTTTGGATCGCTTCTTTGCCGATGGGCGAAAGTTCGATCACGATGAGTTCTGCACGAAGGTCCGCAGCGCTTATTCTTGGTTGGAGGGCATGGAGCCACTCTTGGCCAAGCTCAAGGCTCGTGGTCACACCATGCACGTCCTCTCGAACTACCCGGTTTGGTACCGCTGGATCGAGGAACGGCTCGCGCTGTCTCGCTACGTGAGCTGGACCTTCATGTCTTGCCGGCTCGGCCTGCGGAAGCCCGATCCCCGGATATTCGAACGTGCGGCGGCAGAGCTGGGGGTCGGAACGGGCGAGTGCCTGTTCATCGACGACCGAAGCCAAAACTGCGACGCCGCGCGCGCGGTCGGTATGCGCGCGCTTCGGTTCGAGGGTGACGCAGCGGCGCTCGCCGCGGAGCTGTCGCGGTTGCTGCCCGCGCAGCAAGCGTGACAGTTGGCGTCGCCTAACAGACAGCAGCGTTGACGACCTTCGCCGTCCTGTTTAAGGAATGGTTGTCTTGCAATCTGTCGTCAACTCAGGACTCGAGCTGCGCGCCGACACGCCGTCCTTGCCGGACGAGCTGCCGTTGCCTAGCGCTACGGAGCTGCCGATTGGCAGCGCCGGGTTCATCCTCCGCGTCGCGAGCGGCCGTTTTCGGCTGTGGGTGCTCGCGATCTTGCTCAGCGAAGGGCTGCACGCCTTGTGCGGCGCCCTGCTCCCTCAGGTGCTTGGTCGCATCATCGGCACCATCACGCGCGCGGGGGCGGAGGGCGTTGCGCTCGCTGCGGTCACGAGGTCCGTGGTGCTGTTCGCGGTCCTCTGTGGCGCGGAGCTCGTTTTCGGCCGCATCGGCTCTGCCGTGCAGCTGCGGCTAGCGCCGCGCCAGCGTCAGTACGTAGCGCGCGCGCTCTTCCGGTATCTACACCGCCATTCGCACCGCTTTCTGACGGAGAACTTCGCGGGCGCGCTCGCCCACCGCATCAGCGAGACTTCGCACGGCGTCAACCAGGTCATGTTCGCGACGCTGACCGAATTTTGGCCGATGAGCATCGTGATCACGGTGGCCAACGTGCTTCTGCTGCGAGCGAGTCCCTGGCTCGGCGCGTTCACCACGACTTGGTCCATCGCGTTCATCGCCGCGTCCCTTTATTTGGCGCGTCGCACCCAACCGCTCTCCTCAGCGGCGTCTCGCGCGCGCAGTCGGACCGCCGGCGCGGTCGTCGATTCCGTGACCAATCACGCGACGGTGCGGCTATTTGCACGGCTCGAGCACGAGCGGGAGCGCTTGGCGGACGCGCAGTCGCGCGAGCTCACCACCGTGCTGCGCGCCAACCTTGCCATGGAGCAGGTGCGGCTCTTTCAGTTCTCCGCCTCCGCCGTCCTCAAGGGCGGCACGGTGGTACTGGCAGTGTGGCTCTGGGAGCGCGGTCAGCTGCGGGTCGGCGACTTCGTCATGGCGGTGAGCTTGAGCCTGCTCGTCATCGGTGAGGTTCGGAACTTGAGCCGCCGCTTCCTCGAGTTGTTCGAAGCGCTCGGAAATGTCTCCGAGGGTGTCAGCACCATCTTCAAGCCGCACGAGCTGGCCGACCATAGTGGGGCGCTGGATCATGAGATTGGGCGCGGGAGCATCGAGTTTTCCAACGTCGACTTCCGTTACGCGGAGGGGGCGAACGTGTTCAGCGGCCTGTCCCTGACGATCCCGGCCGGGCAGCGCGTGGGCCTGGTCGGCTTGTCCGGCTCGGGCAAGTCGACGTTCGTGAGCTTGCTGCTGCGCCTCTACGATCCGCAGGCCGGTACGATCCGCATCGACGGGCATGATTTGCGCTCGATGACTCAGGATTCGCTGCACCGGCAGGTGGGACTCATCCCTCAAGATCCCACCCTCTTCCACCGCACGCTGCGCGAAAATATTCGCTATGGCCGCACCGGCGCGAGTGACCAAGAGGTCGAGCAAGCCGCGCGGCGCGCTCACGCCCATGAGTTCATCGCCGCCATGCCGGAACAGTACGACGCGATGGTCGGCGAGCGCGGCGTGAAGCTCTCCGGGGGGCAACGCCAACGCATCGCCATCGCACGAGTGATGCTCAAGGACGCGCCACTCTTGGTCTTGGACGAAGCGACCGCCAGCCTCGACTCGCTCACGGAGCTCGCGATTCAATCGGCGCTCGACGACGCCATGGAGGGCAAGACGGTCGTTGTTATAGCGCACCGGCTCTCCACCATCGCGCACTTGGACCGGATTTTGGTTTTCTCGCGGGGCTGCGTGATCGAAGACGGCACTCATCAGGAGCTGCTCGCCAAGAGCGGCGGTTACGCCGAGCTTTGGGCGGCACAATCCAAGGTCGGAGACGCAGCATGAGCCTGCTGGAGGGGTTTCACGTCACCCGCGGACCCGGCTCGCTTGCGGTGCTCCCCGCGCAGCAAACCGTCCGTCTCCTGGGAGACGAACGTCTTGGAGACTGGACAATGGGCCCCGCTCGGCGCCACAAGTCGAACCATGTCCAACAAACGGGATCTCAAGCTCGGCGCCTTCATCCCCGCCGCCGGCCACCACGTCGCGGCCTGGCGCCACCCGCACGCGCAAGCGGACGCGGGCGTGAACCTCAAGCACTACGTCCGGCTCGCGCAAACCGCGGAGAAGGCGAAGCTCGACGCGATCTTCTTGGCAGATGGCTTGTCGGCGAACTTCTTCACCGGCGCCGAGGGCAAGACCGCTTACGGCGGCACGTTCGAGCCCGTCACCCTCTTCTCGGCGTTGGCGGCGGTGACGGAGCGCATCGGTTTCATCGCGACCGCTTCCACGACTTACGAAGATCCGTTTCTCCTGGCGCGGAAGTTCGCCTCGCTGGACCACATTAGCGCCGGCCGCGCTGCCTGGAACATCGTCACTACCGGCAGCCCCCACGCCGCCGGCAACTTTGGCTTCGAAGCGCACCCGGACCACTCACTCCGCTACGAACGCGCCAACGAGTTTTACGACGTCGTCACCGGCCTCTGGGATTCCTGGGAGGATGACGCCTTTTCGCGCGATAAGGCGAGTGGGTTTTTCTATGACCCCACTAAGTCCCACCGCCTGGACTTCAACGGCAAGCACCTCAAGGTACGCGGGCCGCTCAACGTGCCGCGCCCGCCGCAAGGGTACCCCGTCATCGTCCAAGCGGGCTCTTCCGAACCGGGCAAGGAGTTCGCCGGCCGCACCGCAGAGGTCATTTTCACCGCCCAGCAGACGCTGGCAGACGCTCAAGCCTTTTATCGCGACGTGAAGGGCCGCCTTGGCAAGTACGGCCGTCGCGACGACCAGCTCAAGATTATGCTCGGCATCTTCCCCGTGCTCGGCAAGACGGAGAGCGAAGCCAAGGCCAAGTACGACGAGCTTCAAGACCTGATCCTGCCCGAGGTGGGGCTCGGCTTGCTCGGCGGCTTGGCGGGGGACTTCGACCTCTCCAAGTACCCGGTAGACGGCCCGCTGCCGCCGCTTCCGGAGACGAACAATCAGAAGAGCCGCCAAGCCTTGATGTACGACATCGCGAAGAAGAAGAACTTCACGATCCGCGATCTATACCTCTGGGTCGCCGGCGCGCGCGGCCACTGGACCTTGGTCGGTACCGCCAGTCAAATCGCCGACCAGCTCCAGAGCTGGTTCGACAACGAGGCCGCCGACGGCTTCAACCTCATGCCGCCGGTGTTACCGACGGGATTGGACGACATCGTAGAACAGCTGGTGCCGGAGCTGCGCCGTCGCGGCTTGTTCCGCAGCGAGTACAGCGGAACCACGCTGCGCGACCACCTCGGCCTGGAGCGTCCGCAGAACCGCTTCACCGAAACGGCGCGCGCAGTCAGCGCAGAGTGAATCTCGCCGCGATACGGGTCGTGGTTTTTCCGGTGGAAAGCGTTGGCGGCTTGGCCGCGAGGCGATCCTTCGCTACGAACCCGAGTCGCATCCATGATTGGTGTTTACGACTCCGGCTTCGGCGGGCTCTCGGTGCTCCGGGAGCTCCGGGCCCGCCTGCCGGACCGCGACTTCCTCTACTTGGGTGATTCCGGGCGCGCCCCGTACGGCGGTCGCGACTGCGATACGTTGCTGGACTTCGCCGAGCAGTGCACCGAGCGCTTGTTCGAGCGGGGGTGCGGCCTCGTCGTCGTGGCGTGCCACACCATCTCGTGCGTCGCGCTTCGGCACCTGCAACGTCGCTACGCGGGCGCCAGCTCTTCTCGGCGCATCTTAGGGGTGACGATCCCCGCGGCGGAAGCGGCGGTCGCGATCAGCGGCGGTCACATCGGCGTGATCGGTACCAAACGAACGGTGTTGTCCGGCACCTTCGAAATCGAGATCGGCAAGCTCGCTCCGCATCGAGTCTCGCAGCGGGCTGCGCCCTTGCTGGCACCGCTCGTGGAAGAAGGGTGGGAGGACACGGACATCGCTCGCCAAATGGTGGCGCGCTACGTGAGTGAGCTGAAGGGTATCGACACGCTGGTCTTGGCTTGCACCCACTACCCGCTGCTCATGCCGGCGTTTGTGGATTCGTGCGCTGCCAAGATCCTGGATCCGGCCCCGTTCGTGGCGGACCGCCTTTCGGACTGGCTCGAGCGGCATCCCCAATTCGACGCCCCGGGCGACGGTGTGGTGCAAGCCGAGTGCACGAGCGACCCCGTCTTCTTCCGTGAGCACGCCACGCGATTCTACGGCTCCGAGCTCACCGCCGTGCAATCGCTCAGCGAGGACGGCGGGCGCCTAGTGCCGCGCCGCTACGGGCCCCCGACGGGCCAAGTCGTACGCTGAGACCCGGAAGGTGCCGGTGCCGCTCGCCTGCGCCCAATTCGTGAGCGCGTAGGCGCTCGCTTCAAGCCGATCGCGAAGCAAGGACTACGGAGGCGCGCCCCAAGTGTCCAACCGCTTTTGCACGACGGTCTCCGCATCGGGCTGGCGCTGACCGGGGGGAAGCGCGCGATATTCACTCAGCTGCGCCTGCAGCACTGCGCGCGCTTGCTCGAGCTTGCCGTCGCCCCTGAGCAACTTCGCCTTGAGGCCGAGGAACCCAATGCGGCGAGGGCCGTAGGCGAGGGCGAGAGCGCGCTCGATCGCGGAGAGGCCGTCTTGCCACCTTTGGGCGTGCTACTCTCGATGACGGACAACGCTTGCTCCGCCGCACTTTTCGCGCCCGCCTCGTCCTTCAAGGCTAGGGTCAGGGTGAGAGGACGCAAGCTCATGGGCCGTGTCCATTTTTGTAGAGCTCCCGCCCGCAAATGGGAAGACGCGCCTGCGGGCTGTGGTGCTAATCCTGAGCGCGTGAGCTCAGACGAAGCCTTCATGCAGCTCGCCATCGAACAGGCGGAGCTCGCGCGCGGCAACACCGGAGACAACCCCTGGGTAGGCTGCGCGATCGTGAGCGTGGAAGGTCAGGTGCTCGGGCTCGGCTACACACGCGGTCCCGGTGAGCACCACGCCGAGATCTCGGCTGCGGCGGACGCGGCCTCGCGCGGTCACTCCATCGTTGGGGCAACTCTTTATTCCACGCTCGAGCCGTGCTCCTTCCACGGCCGTACCCCCGCCTGCGCGCACGCTATCGTGGCACGCGGCTTGAGTCGGGTAGTGACGGCGATCCGCGACCCCAATCCTCGCGTGGACGGCGCGGGCATCCGCATCCTCCGCGACGGTGGGGTGGAAGTGCGGGAAGGGATTGGGGCGCGCGAGGTCTGGAAGCAGCTCGGGCCGTGGCTCGTGCATCATCACCCGCGCGCTATCGCCCAGGAGGCGGCCGCCCTGTCGCACCTTTCGAAGGCGGAGCGGCTCGCGGCACTGTGCGACAAATACGGGCTTGAGCCGGCAGCGCTTTCGGCTCTCCTCAGCTGAGTCGGTCGCTTGCGTCTTCTATGAAGGACGCGAACGCGTGGTCGTGCTAGCCCGGCGAGGTCTAGACCGCTCCACGACTGAGCGCGCAAACGGTGATAGAGCTTCGCGGATGCGTTTCCTTCACACGATGCTGCGCGTGCACGACCTGGAAAAATCAGTGGATTTCTTCACGAACAAGCTCGGGCTAAAGGAGCTCCGGCGCCACGAAAATCAGGGTGGCCGTTTCACGCTGGTATTCATCGGAAGCGGCGCGGCAGGGGACTCCGCCGAAATTGAGCTGACCTACAATTGGGACGAGACGACCCCTTATCCCTCGGGCCGCTTCTTTGGGCATTTGGCGTTCGAGGTCTCCGATATCTACGAAACGTGCAGCCGCCTTCAGGCAGCGGGCGTGGATATCCTTCGCCCTCCGCGTGATGGTCGCATGGCCTTCGTCAAGTCTCCCGACGGCCACTCCGTGGAGCTGCTGCAGAAGGGCGAGGCGCTGGCGCCGCGGGAGCCGTGGGTGTCGCAAGGCAACCAAGGCACCTGGTAAAGCGCGGGTCGCCGTCTGGAGTACTGACGGGGGGTCTTGCATGGTGGCGAGATCGGCTCCATAAGCTGGCAAACGGCGGACCCATGCTCGACCTTCACTACTGGACGACGCCTACGGTCACAAGATCACCATCTACTTAGAGGAGGTTGGACTTCCGTACCGCCTCTTGCCGGTGAACATCAGCAAGGGCGATCAGTTCAAGCCCGAGTTCCTGGCGATCGCACCGAACAATCGCATCCCCGCGATCGTGGACCATGATCCTACTGGCGCGGGCCCTCCCATCAGCGTTTTCGAATCCGGCGCCATACTGCTGTACTTGGCAGAGAAGACCGGCAAGCTCATCCCGCAGGACTTGCGAGGACGGGCCTCGGCGCTCGAGTGGCTATTCTGGCAGATGGCCGGCCTCGGGCCGATGGCGGGCCAGAACAGTCACTTCAACAAGGCCGCACCGGAGAAAATTCCTTACGCTATCAACCGGTATGAGCGAGAGACCGCGCGTCTGTACGCGGTGCTGGACAAGCGGCTGCAAGAGCGAGACTTTTTGGCGGGTGCAGGGCGTGGGGAATACAGCGTCGCGGACATCGCGAGCTACCCGTGGACCAAGAACTACGCCCGCCTGAATCAACGAATCGAAGACTTTCCGAACTTGCAGCGCTGGCAGAAGGCAATTGCGGAGCGGCCCGCGACCGAGCGCGCCTACGCCTTGGCCGAGAAGGTGAATCCGGCGAAGCCGGCCGCGCCGCTCACGGACGAGGAGCGGCGTCTCCTGTACGGTCAAGACGCGAGCACGGTAGCCGGGCGTCGCTGAAGCCCGGCTGAGCGGCGCGCCCACCGAGTGAGGGTTAGAGCGCCGCTGCGAGCTGGTTCGGCGTCTGGATATCGGCCAGCAGCGCGCGAAACCGCGACAACCCGACGCGCCGCGTGAGGACGCAGCGTCGGCCGTGAGCGCGAGCGTAGCGCCGCGCGCCAATGACGGCGGAGTGACTGTTCACGTCGGTAACGCAGATGACGATGTCGGACCGCTCGACCAATGCCTCGAGCGTGTCCGAGCCGCGGCCCGCGGTGTTGCCCCCGTGAAACTCGAAGGTGTGGCCCAAACTCGCGGCCACGGCCGCGTAGCGCTGCTCACCTCGTTCGACCCCGCCGACTATTCCAATGTGCATCTGGGTTCCTCGCTGGTCGCCGTTACGGTGTGCTGGATGTCTAGTATAGGAGACTGTGACGGTCAAGGGAGTCCAGTCCGCATCATCGGAAGAAGCTCGTCACTAGTGCTGGACTTGCTAGAGAGACTCCTCCAGGCGCTGTAGCCGAACGGATTTCGGCCGAGCAGGACGTCGGTCAGGCACCGCGCCACGCTCGAGGCAAGCTCACTCGTGCGCCGCCGCCTTCCACGACGTGAAGCGCGCCTCGACGTGCTGGAGCAGCTCGTTGAAGAGGAGCCCGATGCCGGTGATGGTGATGATGCCCAGGTACATGTGCGGAATCTGGAAATTGTACTGCGAGTAGATGATGAGGTAGCCGAGGCCCGCCTTGGCACCGATCATCTCCGCGGCGACCAGCACCACGAGCGAGGTTGCCCCGGCTAGGCGAATACCCACGAAGATGGTGGGCACGGCCGCGGGGAGGATTACCTTGCGGAAAAGCTGGAACGGCGAGAGGCCCATGGTGCGGCCGAACTTGATCAGGAGGGGGTCGACGTTGCGTACGCCGCTGAGCGTATTGAGCAAAATCGGCCACGAGCACGCGTAAACGATGAGCGATACCTTGGAGGCCTCTCCGATGCCGAGGAGCAATATGAAGACCGGCAGGAGCGCCAAGGACGCCGTATTTCGCAGCGCCTCCAGCAGCGGGCTCACGGCGCGCTCGAAGCCCTTGTACCAGCCCATGAGCAACCCGAGCGGAATCCCGGACGCGATCGCCAGACCGAACCCGAGCAATGACCTCGCAAGGCTCGCCCGCACGTGGCTCAGCAGCTCGCCGGAGAGCAGCAGTTGCCAGCCGGTGGCGAGCACCTCCGAGAGCGGGGGCAAAAACGCCGGCTCGACGAGGTGCAGACGCGGGGAAAGCTCCCAAATTGCAAGTAGGAGGATGATGGCGGCCGAGCGCGCCAGGGCTCGGCGTACCGCGCCTGCGATGGTGTCTAGGTGGCGGGTGGGCTCGTGGGATGAGAGCGGCAGCGATTGTTCGATACTAGCCATGGGTCGTAACCTCCGCGATACCCGCCTTACGCGGCGAAACGCCGACGGGGTCCCTTCGTTCTTGCTCTTGCGCGCGCTTGACCTCGTCCCGCAGCTGGGACCAGATGGTGTTTCGGACCTCCAGGAACTCCGAGTGCTCGCGCCGGTCCTCCGCGAGCCGCAAAGACTCCGGAATGTCGATGATGTTCTTGATGCGCCCGGGGCGCGACGTCATCAGTGCTACACGGCTGCCGAGCGAGACCGCCTCGTCGATGCCGTGGGTGATGAAGACGATCGTCTTCTTGGACGTTTGCCAGATTTTCACGAGCTCGCCCTGCAGCGTTTCGCGCGTTTGCGCGTCGAGCGCGGCGAAGGGCTCGTCCATCAGCAGCACAGCGGGGTCGTAGGCGAGGCTCCGGGCGATGGCGACGCGCTGCTTCATACCGCCCGATAGCTCGTGGGGGTGACGGTGCTCGAAACCGTCCAGCCCGACCAGGGAGAGGTACTTTTGCGCCAGCTCGTTCCGGCCGCGCTCGCCGAGCCCCTTCACCTCCAAGCCGAACGCCACGTTCTGAAGCGCGGTGAGCCACGGGAAGAGCGCGTACTGCTGAAAGACGATGCCGCGATCCATGCCCGGGCCGGTGATCGGCTTGCCATCCAGCAGGATTCGGCCCGAGGTTGGTTGAGTGAGTCCCCCGAGCAAGTCCAGCAGCGTCGACTTCCCGCAGCCGCTCGGCCCGACGATGACCAGGAACTCCCCTGGGTGCACATCGAAGCTGACTTCTTTGATGGCGGTGAAGCTCTCTCGCTTGCCGGAGGGCTTACCGGGCTCTCTGACCTGAAAGGTCTTGCCGACGGATTCGAAGCGGATTTTGGCAGTCACGTGGGGCCGTTCGCGAAGGGGTTGTACTGATTGGTGTAGAGATCGCGGACCTGGAGCTTACCGGCCGACAGCTGCCCGCTCTTGACCAGCCAGTCCAGCCACACGCGGAGCTCGCTGTCTTGAATGACGCCGCCCGGGAAGGCGATGCCGGTGGAGCGGTAGTACGCGACCGCGCTCGCGTCTTCCTGGCGGCGGCGCTTGTTGATGATGGCGGTGTACCGCGCAATGACTTCTTCGCGGGTGTGGCTCCGAGCCCACTCGATGGCCTGCGCCGTGCCTTCCACGAACTTCTTTACCGTTCGCGGCTTCTCGCGCAGGAACCGTTCGGAGAAGACGTAGCTACCGGCGGTGAACTTGCCGAAGAGCTGGTAGTCCGAAAAGAGCAGGCGCAGGCCGCCTCGAGAAACAGCCTTGTCACGGATGATGCTGCTCATCGTCGCGACTTCCACCTGCTTTTGCCGCAGCGCTTGCTCGCCGCTGACGGGCGGCACGACGACGAGCGTGACCTGGTCTACTTCCTCTTTGCGCAATCCGCCCCGCGCCAAATACTCGCGCAACACGAACTCCATGTGGGCACCGAGCGTGTTGACGGCTACCTTTTTACCGATCAAATCGCGAGCGCCCTTGATGGGGCTGTCCTCCAAGACGTAATAGCCGGCCCACGTATTCTCGTCCGTGCCGTAGTAGCCGACGACGGCCTTGATAGGAGCCTTGGCGGCGATGAGCTTGATCACGGCGCCGTTGAAGGCCCCGCCGTAATCCGTGTCTCCCGTGACGACGCTTTGGATGTCCTGCGGCCCGCTGATCGTGTTGCCGACGTAGTTGAGCTTGATGGGAGCGAGGAGGCCGAGATCCTCGGCGAGCTCCGGGTACGTCACCTGACCCGTGAAGCCCTGATAGCGCAGCTCGAGCTGCTCCGGACCGTTGCCTTCTATGCTGGGCGTCGCCTGGTCCGGCTTAGCCCCTTTGCAGCCTATCGCGCAGGTGAGGACGAGCAGCAACAAGCCCAGGCGCTCGGCGATGCGCGTCCAGTGCATTGTCCGTGATAGGAGAATCATGTCTATTAAAGTGTCATGTGCGGTGAGGCACCGCAAGCGGATCCCCGCCCCGCGAGTACTTTTCAGCGCGGAGCCGCGGCCGGCTTTCGCTCCGGCTTCAGCAAGATGTAGGAAGCGTCGCGCTGCGCCCCCGGCGTGCGTCCGTCACCCCAGCCCACGGCCGCGCGGTAGCTGCCGAGCAACCCCTTGTCGACGAGCGCTTGCTCGCCCACAGCAACGCTGTGGTCCGCCTCCGGCGCGACGAACAGCGCGTCCGTCGGGCAGTAGAGCTCGCACATGAAGCAGGTTTGGCAGTCTTCTTGGCGTGCAATGACGGGAGCTTCGTCCGGCACCGCGTCGAACACGCTCGTGGGGCAAACTTTGACGCAGATGTCGCACTTGACGCAGCGCGAGTCACTGACCAGCTCGATCACGCTGGCACCCGGCCTTCGGCGCGAACGCGAATCTTGTCCAAGCCACTCGTGACGAGGCGGCGCTGCTGAGAAGGATCTAGCTCCGGGAAGTCCACGTGCTTGTGCATGCCGCGCGACTCTTGGCGGTGTCGCGCCGTCGCGTACATCCACCGCGCGGTGGCGAGCATGCTCGCTGCTTCCCGTCCGCGGATCACGCTGCGTGCGTGCTGCTCGGGGCGGGCCGCCTGGACGTCTTGCCACAGCCCGTCGAGGCGGCCGAGCGAGTCCACCAAACCTTGCTCGGTGCGGAACAGGTTGCGTTCGTAGGGGAACACTTCCGCTTGCACGTCGCGCACCAGCGCGTCCGCGTCCAACTGCTTGCCGGCGCTCGCGGCGAGGGTTGCCACACCGGCGCCGCGCGGGATGCGCTTGGCGGCGTTTCCACCCAGCGCTTTCGCGTGGCGAGCGGCGCTTTGACCTGCCCAAAAGCCGGACGATATGGCCCATGCGGCGTTATGGCTGCCGCCGCCAGTGAATCCGCCGCAGATCAGCTCCCGCGTGGCGGCGTCACCCGCGGCGTATAGCCCCGGCACGGACGTACCGCAGCCTTCGTCCGCGATGCGGATGCCACCGGTGCCGCGCACGGTTCCCTCGAGGCGCAGCGTGACGGGGAAGCGCTGCGTGAGAGGATCGATGCCAGCGCGATCGAAGGGCAAAAAGAAGTTGGGCTGCGCGGCGCGTAGCTGAGCGCGCATCTCCTCGGTTGCTTGATCCAGCTGGCAATACACCGGCTGCGTCATCAGGGTGCGCGCGATGACGGAGCGGCCGCGCGCCGAGCCCGCGCCTTCGATGGGCCGCCCATCGGCGTAGTAGAAGCTTGCCCAGCGGTAAAAAGCGGCTTTCGTCACCGAAGCGAAGGCGGGCGCGAGGCCGTACGCGTTGGAGAACTCCATGCCCGACATTTCGGCTCCGACCTCGGCCGCGAGCAGGCCGCCGTCCCCGGTGAGCACGTTGCAGCCGAGCGCCTTGCTCAAGAACGCGCAGCCCCCAGTCGCGATGACCACCGCGCTCGCCTTCACCTGCCAGCGCTGGCCGGTTTGCCGTGACACGCCGCGAGCGCCCGCGACTCCATGATCGTCCACCAGGAGCTCCAGGGCAGGGCTGTGATCCAAGATGCGAACGCCAGCCTGACGCACCTTCTTGCGCATCAGCTTCATGTACTCGGGGCCCTGCAGGCTGCGGCGCGCGGGCTTGCCTTCCTCGTCCACCGGGAAGGGGTAGCCCCAGTCTGCTAGCTTGCCGACGTTCTCGTACGTTTGGTCGAGCACGCGGTCCATCCAGCTGCGCTCGGCGAGGTTGCCGCCCATGACCTCTCGGCTGGCGCGCGCCTCGGCGCGCAATGTTTCGTCCGGCTCGACGTACCAGACGCCCACTCCCGACGGCGCGGTCGCACCGCTGGTGCCGCAGTAGCCCTTGTCCACCAACACCACCCGCGCGCCCTGCGAGGCCGCGGCATAGGCGGACCAAGTGCCGCCCGGCCCTCCGCCGATGACGAGAACGTCCGCCTCCAAACTGAGCAAGTCATCGCTCACGGGCGGGCTGGTCGGGGGCTTCTGCGCGTCGCGATCGATGCCGAGCTCTGCCATCTTGTACCTCCAGTCTCTTGTCTAGTTTGCAAGACTCTGAGGCGCAAGCTCAGGACGGTGATGAGGGCGCGGCTGCTGCCACAGAAGCAATCCCAACCAAACCGTCGTAGATCAGAGCACTTGACGAGTCGTCTCGTATAAGAGACGTTTTGCGAGCGGGCCCTGCTGTCTGCGCTCAAGGAGTTTCATGTCTATTCGTGGCGCTTGGCTATTGGCTTTTAGTGTGGGTGTCGGGGGCCTCAGCTCATCCGTAGCGGGTTGCTCGAGCTCGGACGACCGGCTCCCACCCATCCCCCCCGCGGCCGGAGCGGGCGGTGCCGGCGGTAAGGGCGGCGCCAGTGTCGGCGGCAACGGCGGCTCTGCGACCGGAGGCGCGGGAGGCGACGCGGCGACGGAAGGCGGCGCTCCCGCAGCGGAGGCGGGAGCCGCGCCCGAAGGTGGTGTGCCCGCGGCCGGCGGCGCTGGCTGAGCCCCGGCTCTGGTGAGGAGGTACGCCGAAGGCGTCGCTACCCGGCGGCGCCTTCGGCGTTTTGTGGCAACGCGCTTCAGCCGACTTGGCCGGAGGGGGACACCTGAGGCCAGTAGCCTTCGAGGTTCAGCTCCTTGAGTGCCTGATTGAGAAAGCGTCGGTCGAACAGCGACTCGAGGTCGAACGTTTGGCGAATGAGCCCGAACTTTTTGGCGAGCGGGATCTTCGCCTTCAGCTGCGACACCAGGTAGGGGTCGAGCAAGGGGCTGGCGCTGAGCTTGAGCGACGTGCCCTGATAGTCCTCCTTGTAGTTGGCAAATTGCACGCCGGATTTGGTCCATAGCTGGAATGCGGGGGTAGGATTGGCGTCGTGGTCCGAGATCCATTTGGAGGCGACCACGAAGCGCTTGACGATGCGCTGAGTGATCTCTGGATAGCGATTCACGAACTGCTCTATCCCGATGAACACGCCGTGGCGTAGAAAGCGAGGGTCACCTCGCGTGCTGTAGACCAGCTTGGCGACCCCTTGGTCGCGGAGGGACAGCACATCGTTCCCGCCGAAGTACGCGTCGATGTCCTTGGTGACGAGGGCCGCGCGCGACGCGCCGGTATCCATGTTGATGAACTTGACGTCCTTATCGCTCAGACCGAGCGGCTCGAGGATCTGCGCGACCGCCAGTTGCAGGTTGGTGCCCTTGAAGATGGCGACCTTCTTGCCGCGGATGTCTTTGATGTTTTTGATCGATGAGTCGGCCGGGGCCACGAGGTAGGTGTTGCCGCGGATGAAAGCGCTCGCCAAAACCTTGCGCTTGAGCCCGCTCGCTTGACCGACGATGAACGGGAGGTCGCCGAGGGGGGAGATGTCGACCAGGCCGTTGGCATACAACTCGTTCACGGCCGGGCCCGCGCCGCGCAAGAACGTCCACTGCACCTTGATGCCGTCGGCCTTGAACTCCTCCTCCAATGACCCCTGCAAATGCAGGTTGGCCGCATTCCCGCCGCCGACGAACGGCCGGTTGCCGATCCCGACGCCCGGGAAGGCGATTCGAATCACGGAGGGCTTGTCGGCCGCTTGGGCGGCTCCGCCGCGCAGTAGCCCTGCCGCCACCGCTCCGCCCGCCAGAGTCCTGAGAAAATCGCGCCGCTGTATCATGTGTCGATGTACTCCTGTGTAGATATGTCTACGTGGGTAGACAAGCGGGGACAAGGAGGGGGCGGTGGCCCCACGCTACGCGGATGCGGCTGTGTTGCTGGGGAAGCAATGTTTCCGGTAGTCGTCGTTTCCAAGTGGTGCTGGCGAAAGTGTCCCCAGCCCTAGACAAATTATCTGGGTTTTCAGCGCGCCCGTACCGCGGTAGCGCAGGGGCGGTAATTCATGGCCAAGCAGACCACCGTTTCGAACTTCCGCCTCAAGGGGCGCGAAATCCTCTCCTCCTACGCCAACTTCACCCTCGAAGGGGAGGTCACCGCCAAAGCGACGCGCGGCGAGGAGACCTGGACCGTGACCGAGCGCAACGGCATCGCCAAGGGAACCTCCGACGGCGAGAACGAAGCCGTCTACATCGCGAACGACCAGGCGCTGGCGTCGATCACTCAGAACATCGCTCCGCTCCTGCCGGCTCAGGTCGTGATCAACAAGCCGAAGGACATCCTGGACGCTGCCGCCGCGTTCGACCTCAAGCTCGTCAAGGGCGCCGGTCAGAACAAGAAGGTGTGGGGCGGTAATGCCTGTCTCGCTTCCTCGACCGCGTTCTTCCAGACGCTGCTCAAGGCGAGCGGCTACGAGGCGTGGGAGCTGTTCGCGACCGAGCAGACCAAGACCTTTTACTTCCCGAACATCGCCTTCAACATGGTGTGCGGCGGCGAGCACGTACCCGGCACGAAGCAAGATATCCAAGAGATGTTCTTCTTCGCCATGAACGCCACCTCGGTGAAGCAGGTGTTCGAGGTCGGCACGAAGTTCTTCCGTCAGTTCGAGAAGAACCTGGTGCGGGACGGCTTGCCCACTGGCACCGCCAAGGAGCGCGGCTTCGTATTCCCGGTCGCGGACAACTTCGAGGGCCTGAACCGCATCAAGGAGACCGCGGGCCAGCTCGGCCTCAAGCTGGCGGACTACGCGATCGGTACGGACAACGCGTTCAGCGAGGTGCAGAAGGGCGAAGAGCTCATCAAGTCTGGCACCTACGACATGCGCTTCTCCGGCACGGGCAAGAAGACGCGCGAGCAGCTCATCGACTTCGACGGCGAGGTAGTCAAAAGCGCGGACAACTTCGCAACGATGGAAGACCCCGCATCCGAGCACGACGTGGAGGCTCACAAGCTCATGAACGCGCGCTACGGCGATCGCACCCAGGTCGTGCTGGACGACTTGGTGGTGACGCAGCTGCGCTTCATCATTCCGTGGCTGAGCGGTAAGAAGCGTGAGGACCGCGCCGGTAACAGCGTGCTCATCAAGCTCAACCAAGCCGGCACCTTCACGGAGACGCGCCTCGCGATCGAAACCGTGCTCGGCCTCGCCGAAGTGGACCAGGTTCGCGAGTTCCTCGTGGCTCGTGGGGACCTGGAATGGATCCTCGCCGAGTGCGCCAAGGTTGGCGTGAGCAGCCTGGAGGAGGCGCTGGCCAACATCAAATCCTACGGGTTTACCGCCTTCATTTCCCACCGCTCCACGGAAGGCTCGAGTGAGTTCCTGCCGTACCTGCCGCTCATGTACGGTCCGCTCACGCGCAAGCTGTGGTTCAAGGCGGGCGCGCCGAACGGCGAGCGCAACCTCCAGAACTACAACCCGCTGCTCCGCGCCGAGGAGCAGATCCGTGAGCGCGGCATCAAGACCGAAATCGCGGGCTGGGCGGGCTTGCCGGACGGCGTGAAGGTTCCGGCCGCGGGCTGAACGAGCACGGGAGCGCGGCTGCTCGCGGGCACACCCCGCGGCAGCCGCGTTTCGCATTTGGGGGCTCGTTGCTTCGTCACTCGCGCGGCGATTCCGGACGACATCGAGCCTAGACCCCCGCGCTGGACGGACCCGAGGCGGTCCCACTTCAAAAGCAGCGGTTGTATCGAGTTGCGATGTAAAGATTGCTTG
>JAQSWN010000228.1 GCA_029266615.1 Polyangiaceae bacterium | reverse complement strand
GCGACGATGCCGCCGAGCAGGGCCACCACCGCGATCACGATCACGACGCCCTCGCCGTCACCGCTGCCCACGGCGCCGAGCGCGTCGGACGCCGACTCTTCGGTGGGCACGGCGTCGCCGAAGGAGCCGCTCGCGCCGGCGCCGCCGGACGCGCCGCCACCACCGGAGAATCCGTTCCCGACCGCACTACCCAGGTCTCCGAGCGCGCTCAGGTCCGGCAGATCGAAGTTGCCAGGGTCATTCGAACCAGCGCGGTCTTCCGGCTTGTGCCGCCCAAACGACCAATTACGAGTTTGATAGGCGATCCATACGCGCACGAAGGAGAGAAAGAACAGGTAGCCGCCCACCACCGAAAGCGCGTAGCGAACACCCATGCGTTCCAGACCGAGCCCGACGAGAGATGCCGAGGTCAGGAACGCGCCCACGGCCGCAAGCGCCAAAATGAGCGCCATATGCAAGCGAGGAAAGCTGGTCGCGAGCAGCAGCTGCTCGACTCGCTGCGCGCTCAAGTTGGCCCGTGCGCTCGGCGGCCGATGTTTCCTCTTCTTGCCCATCTTGCTGTCCACTTCACCGCTGCCCACCGGCGAGAGCAACCAAAAGCGTGCCCGCGAACACGTCCGTTTCCGCTAAGGTAGTCGAATGAGGTGGACGTTGTCGGTACGGCGGGGAGCGTGTGCGGGTCGAAAGTGGCTCTGCGAATGTGGGGAAGCCTCTCCTCGAGACTGCGGCTGAGGCGGGCCGGAAGGCATGGCTACCAGAGCGACTCACAGAGTCTTGGTCATTGGCGATCTGAACGGTGCCTACGACGTCTTAGTCGATATCTTACGTGGAACGAGGCTGGTCGACCGCGAGCTAACGTGGCGCGGTGGGCGGGCGGGGCTCGTACAGATGGGAGACCTCTTCAATCGCGGCGACGGCGGGGTGCGGGCGTTGCGTCTATTACTCAAGCTCGAGCGACAGGCGCGCAGGACCGGAGGAAAAGTGACCGTGCTCCTCGGCAACCACGAGGTGATGACCGCGCTGGGCCACGAGGGGTATTGCACCGAGGGCGAATACCTCAGCTTCGCGAGCGCAAAGGAGCGACGCGCATGGCCCGCGCGAGTCGAAAGAGCGCTCGCGCGTCTCGTCCGCCACCGCCCCAAAGGCATCCTCTTACCGATCGAGCCGCGTCTCGAAGCCTGGAAAGTCGAGCACGTACCCGGCCGCGCCGCGCTCCGCCACGAGCTCGGACCGCAGGGAAGGCTTGGCCGCGCCTTACGCAGGCTGCCCGTAGCCTACCAGACGCAGGGCTGTTTGTTCCTACACGCCGGCTTGCTTCCGGATTGGGCCGAGCTTGGAGTCGACGGCCTCAACGAGCGTGCTCGCGAGACCTGGGCTCTAGCCGGAAGTCGGCTTTGGGCTCTGCCGAAGGATAGTCTTTTTCGCAACCCCACCGGTCCACTTTGGGATCGGAGCCTCGTGCGAGGCGGGGTGAAGGCTCGCGCCGCATTGCGCGACTCGCTCCGCCAATTAGGCGCGACGCGGATGATCGTCGGCCACACGCAAACCGCGTCGCTGGCGGGTGGCGCGGCGGGCCGCGTGCTGCTCTTGGCAGGCGGTCGATTGGTTGTGGTGGATGTCGGTTTGAAATCCGGACCGCACACGGCGAGGGCGGCGCTGATCTTGGATGGTCCGAACGGCCTCGAGTGGACGCCGCAAGGAACTCGAGTGCTTTGGAAGGGTCTCCAGGCTCCCCTGCAATAGCAAGCTCGCAGCAGGTCAGCCGACGAGCCCCGCCGTTGAAGGACCTGGGGCCGCTTCCGGCTCGGCGGCGAGGCGCAGCGCGGTTTTTGCTACCTTGCGGTCGTGCCCAGCGCCCCTTTCCGCCTCTACCTGCTCGCCCTTTTGCCGTCCATGCTCGGGGGCTGTGTGTCAGCCACTTCCTCGGCGCTCGAGCCTCCGGCTGGCGAGGTTCGGCTGATCGTCGTAGAAGAGTCTGCGGTAGCTCGCGAGGAGCCTGCGCCGCACGGCAAGATTGGTACGACGACGGCGTATCGCATCAGCGACGCGGCCCCCGAGCGCGCGATGGAGTTTCGCAAGCGGGTGCTGCACGTAGGGGCCGCCATCGGCGTGCACACCCTCAGCCATGACGAAGTCTATTACGTCCTCTCAGGAGAAGGGGAGGTGCAGTCCAACGGAGAAACCCGACGCCTGCGAGCCGGGATGGCCGCTTACCTCTACCACGGGGCCAGCGTGGGAATTCGCCAGGTCGGCGATACGCGGTTGACTCTCATCGTCGCTTATCCCCTCCCGAAGCGAAAAGGCGGCAGCGACGCGCTCTGATCGCGGTTTTCGTTCGTTCTCAGCCTGCCAATTCGTTGCACAATCCTACCAAGATCGAGCAGAACGGGCGTCTGGGCCTTGCGCGTGCGGGCGCGGAGCGGAAGAAGTGAAGCTCATGGAACCGCTGCGGGAGCTGAGCACGCTGATCCTGCGCCACATACCGAAGAATAGGTTCACCTCGGAAAACGCTGCCTTGAGATTGCGGTTTTCCAGCAACCCGGTGATTGAGCAGCCGACGCACGTCGTTTCCCCATCGCAAGCACATGGCCGATGAAGCCGAGTCGCTCCGCCGCTTCCTCCGCCGTCTTCGACACCGCGGGCACGGTCAGGCGGCGCGCGATAGCCTCCGCGATGTCGCGAGTTTTGATGCCCTCCTCGGCCGCGCCATGGAAGCGAGCGCCGGCAGTGCCTCTTTCCAGCGCAAGGCGGTACAGCTTGGCCGCGTCGAGCCGATGCACGGCGGGCCACACGTTACTCCCTTCGCCGACGTAGATGGCCTCGCGTTTTTCACGCGCTAGCTGAATCAGCGCAGGCACGAAGCCGTGGTCACCATCGCCGTGAACGGAAAGTGATAGGCGAATCACCATGCCCCGCACTCCCCCAGCCACCGCCGCCAGCATGGCCTCCTCCGACTTGCCGAGGACGTCGTAGCCCGCACCTAGCAGCTCTTGCACGATGGCCGAGCCGATGAACCCCGTAGCGCCCGTGACGAAAACACGCATGCTCGTTCTCCTTGGTGAATGACCCACCGAGCATAAGCATTCGCGCCGCGAGGCCGTAGACGAGAGCTCCCAGCTTCTTGCCCGATACTACCAACCGCCCATGAGCGGTGCCTGCTCAGCGCCGTTCGCCTGCAGGTCGCCCACGGCCCCGTCGGCGCTGCGCCCATCCCAAGGCGCCAGCGGCTTTGATGGCGCTCCAGCGCTCTCGCGGCAACGCGCGCGGGCGTTCAGGGGCCAGCAGAAGAGCGCTGCGCCCGGCGCGCCGCCACTACCTGGCTGAGCAGCACCCACGCGTGCGCCTCGTCTTCACGGCGGCACCATGGGACGGGAAGAATCGCGCGGCGAGCGACCTCGGTCGGTGCTCTTTTTTAGCGGCCTACTCGGGTGACGCGGGTTCCGCCCACGTCGGGGCGAGTAGGGGCAAAATCGCGGACCTGATGTGGTATTCCCACGTCGTGAGCTCGAATCCGCTGCGCGCCGCCAGGGCCGTCGGGCTGCTCCTGGTCATGCCCACGGCCGTGGCGGCGGCCCCCCCGGAGGGAGGTCAATCGGCGCTCGGGCTGCGCTGGAGCGACCCGAACCTCATCGCCCCCACGACCGCGCGTGACTTCGACAGCCACCTCGCCGTGCGACTCGGTCGCCCCGCTTTCGCCGGCAGCGCCGACGCGCCTACGTTTTTGGTGGAGTGGCAAGGTACCGCCGAGCGGTGCCGCGTGCAGCTCTCGCTCACTCGCGCGGGCATCGTCGAAGGCACGCGCGTCATTGAGAGCCCGAGCGGCGATTGCCCATCGCTCGTTCCGGCTCTGCTCACGGTGTCGGCGCTGCTCGTAGAGGCGCATCAACGCGAGCCAGTACCTGAAGCGCCCCTGCCCCAAGCCGCCGCGCGCCCGCCTGCGTCTGCGTCAAGCGCGTCCCCAGTCCCGCCAGATTCGCCCCCGCGATCCGCGCCCCGGGTGCTGCTCAGCGTCGGTGGGGCACTGAGCTCCGGATTCGTTCCGAAGCTCGAAATCGGACCCGCCGCCGCGGCGACTTGGGCGCCGCACGCCTCGGTGCGCCTGGGCGTGGCCGGCTCGGTCTTCATCGGTAACGATCACGACCACGGTGACGGGCCGGGCCTATCACTCGACCACCAGCGTGCTGCGCTGCTCGTGTGCGGTATGCCGCTCAGCGGCAGCTTTGCTATAGGGCTGTGCGGCAACGTGGGGCTGCATCACTTTCGAGCTTCTGGCATTTCCCTGCCACGGCCGGACGCCCGGAGCTCGACGACATGGAGCATCGGCGCCGAGCTCCGGGCCGAGTGGCGCCTCACCCGCCGCCTCTGGTGGGTGGGCCACGCCGGTGCGGACGTCACGACGCAGGCGCTGTACTTCTACTATCGGACTGCAGGCGGAGAGCCGAAGAACGTCTTCGAGCAAAAGCGCGTCAACCCGGTTGTCTTGGTAGCATTGTCGTTGGAGCTTCCATGAGTCCTCGCGCGTTCGTCGTAGCCCTCGCCTTCGTGGCGCTCGCCTGCGGGGTTCAGGGTGTGAGCTTGGGCAGTGAAGAGGCGTGCGCGGTCGAAGGCGGGCTCGTGGAGGCGCAAGAAGCCTCGGGCACTGCGTTGCTTCCGGCCTGCGCGTCCATCGGCCAAAACCAGCTCGTGAATCACGGCATGGAGAGCCCTGGGCTCTCGTCCCTCAGCGACTGCTCGATGGAGTTTTGCCAAGTGGGGGCCATCCAAGTCTCCGGCTGGAGAACGACGAGCGAATCCCAAGTGATCGAGCTTTGGGCCGACGGGTACTGGGGCGTGCCCGCCCCCGAAGGCGCCCAATTCGTCGAGCTGGACGCGGCTACCCCGGACACTCTTTATCAAGACCTCGTACTCGTGCCACGCGAGCTCGTCTATTGGTCAGTGCGACACCGCGGGCGCTTGGGAGATGAAAGCATCGAGGTCCTCCTGGGTCCGCCGGATAGCCCTCGTTCTCAGGGGCTGTTCACGAGCTCCGACCAAGCTTGGCGAGAGTACAGCGGTATCTACCGCGTGGGAGGCGACGAAGCGATCACCAGGTTCTCCCTCGCCTCCCGCACCGGGACGACGGAAGGCAACTTGGTCGATGACGCTGTCCTCGCCCCTATCCAGCTCCCGCAATAGCTCAGGGGTTACCGAGGCGGGAGAGGAGCGAGCGCACTCGGGGCAGATGAATGGACGTCGGGTGCTTGGCCTCGAACGCGAGAGCGCGCCTCCTCGCCTCCGCCGATTGCCCTAGCCTCGCCAAAGCTTCCAGCGCGATCACTTCACGCTCCACGCCGAGCGCACCGCTCGGAAAGCGGCGCTGGTACTCCTGGGTCAATGCCAGGGCTCGCTTGGGATCCGCGACGAGCGCTTTGCGAGCGCGCTCGATGAGCTGCGGCTCGTTCCACGGCGTGGGCGCGTCCCGCAGCTTCTGACGTTCAGAGCTCGTTGGTACGGAGCTGGCTTCGGGCTCGGGCGCGGGTACAGCGGGGGCGGGAGGCAAAGTTGCCGGTGCGCTCAGCACGGGCGCGACCTCCGTCCGCACCGAGACTGGAGGAGGGCGAGAGGTCTCGAGGCTCACCGCCAGAGCGCCACCCGCAATCGCCACGGCGGAGCCCGCGGTCCAAGCGACGAGACCAAGCCGACTGACGCCGAGCTTGGCGGCCGCGGCCGCGAGCGCGGAGCTTGGTAGCGCGGCCGCGCTGACGGCAGACGCCGCGACGAACGGAACTCGCAGCCTGCGCGCGATGGCCTCCAGCGTTGCCGAGGGCGGTCGCTCTCGCCGCGCGAGCCTCACGAGGTGGTTCAAGTCAGCTTTCGTCATCGCTTCACTCCCTTTTCCGCCAAGGCTCGCTTCAGCGCTCGACGCGCCAAGCGCAAGCGGGAGTACGCCGTGAATAAGCCGCAATCTACGCGCTCTGCGACCTCGATCATGGGCAGCTCCTCGATCTCGTGCAGCACGAACACCTCGCGCTGCGCTTCGGAAATGCGGTCGAGCGCCCAGCACAAAAGCTCGTGGGTATCACGCCGTTCCTGCTCCTGCTCCTGGAGGGGACCGACACTGCGCTCCTCGTCCGCGAGCGGCACTAGGAGCTTGCGACGTCGCCAGGTTTTCGCCACGCGCAGCGAAATCCCGTAGAGCCAAGTGCGCGACGTCGCTTCACCCCGAAATTCGGGAAGCTTGCGGTGGGCGATCAAGAACACCTCCTGACACGCATCCGGAAGATCGTCTTTAGGCACCCCGAGGTACTTCAGAAAACGCCACACCTCCGCGGCGTGAGCTTGAAAAAGCCGCGCTGTCTCCGGACCGATCTGTGGCTCCGGTTCCGGGGGTTCGGGGAGGCTGGCCGGGGGTGGCACTCCTACACTTGAACGCCGGGCAACGCGCTCGTCGCCTTGCCGCTGTCCAGGCCGTAGCTCGTGGTCGTCGAGCCCATCACCTGGGCGACGGTCAGCAACGCTCGACTCAGGTGCTCGCTTTGGAAGTTCAGGTGAGTGTCCCCGGCGAGGCGACCCTTCGCTTTGCCGATGAACAGCACTGGCCACTCCGTGCGATCGTGAACTTGACCCCACGCGGTGTCGGAGGTCACGTAGATGAGGGACGCGTCCAGGAGATTGCCGTCACCGTACTCGGTCGCCTTCATGCCCGTGAGGAGCTCGGCCAAGCAGCGCATCGTGTACTGCACGCCCTTGTCCACGCGCGGTTGGTTCGACTTCGTACCAGGGTCCGTATGGCAAATCGTGTCGTGGAAGTCCGCGTTCATGTCCGTGTCCAAATGCCGGTAGTACACGTGGGCCGCGGGCAGCGAGAACATGTAGTTCACCACGCGCGTCCGGTCGCAGGCGAGCGCGAGGGTGGCCAATTGGCTCATGATGGTGTTGACCGCGGGGGGGGCCTCGCTCTTGGCGTCCTTGGCTTGAGTCGGCGCGGTCTGGTTGCTGCAAGCGGCGGGCTGGCCCGTCGTGGGGGTGGCATCGAGCCGACCCTCGATGTCCCGGATCGCCGTGAGGTGGCGCTCGATGCGTTGCTTGTCGGCGGCACCCAGGCGCTTTTGGAGCCGCGCGCCGTCCGCCAGTGCGGCGTCGAGCACGCTCCTCCGGACCTTGACCAACTTAGCGGCCTCGTCGGGCTCCGTCGGGGTCACGCCACCGCCCATGAAGAGCCGATTGAAGACGGCCTTCGGATCGTACTCGGGCATGTTGCGAGCGTTGGGCCCGCTGTGTGACACCGTGTGAAGCGAGTCCTGGGGACCGTTGGGCGTGGCCGGCGTGACGCCCAGCTCCAGCGAGCGGAAGCCGCCTTGTGGCGTACCCAGCACCTTGGCAACGGTCTGGTCGATAGACTCCGAGCGAACGGCGTTGCCGCTGAGCGGCGCACCAGTCGTGCAGCCCGCGGAGCCCGAAGGGTGCTCCACGCCGCCGACGACCAACTTACCCTCGAGCCCACTCGCGACAGTGATGTACGACTTGTGCTCCGCCAGCGCCTTCAGCTGGGGGCTTAGCTCCCAAGCGGCGCCCACGCCGGTTTTGGCGGGCTTCCACAGGCCGGGGAGCACGCCGTTGCCGAAGAACCAAGTCATGTACAGCGGCGAGAGCGCGGTCTGGGCGTGGGCCAGCTTCGTCCCGTTGCCGTTCAACATGATCTCGAGCAAAGGCAGCGGTATCGTCACGGCGGCGCCAGTAGCGAGCGCGCCTCGGAGCAGAGTTCGGCGGTCTAGGTGCTTGATCGTCATGGGTGCGTACTGGGCAATCAGGGTTGAGGAGCGACAGCCGAGAAGGCATCGTGGGTGGCGGCGGCCAACACCAGGTCACGCAGCTGGTAGCCGGACGCTTCGAAGGACGTGATCAGGTCGTTGACCACGGTACCGTCCACGTCACGCTCGTCGTGACCCATGGCGTAGGCGTGAAATCGGCGAACCATGCACGCGGCCATGGACTTGTTCTGCGCCATGGCCTCACCCATGGCGCGGGCGTTGGCGACCGGCACGCCGTTGACCTCTCCGCTCGAGTCGATGGCGAGGCCGCTCTCGGTCGTGCGGTACCTCCCAACCGCATCGAAGTTTTCGAGCGGGAGGCCCAACGGATCCATCAAAGCGTGGCAACCAGCGCAAGCCGGGCTCTGGCGATGCGCATCCAGCCGCTGACGCTTGGTCGTGGGACTATTGGGATCGATGTCGGGCAGTACGAGGGCCACGCCTTCCGGCGGTGGCGGCACCGTTTTGCACATCATCCATTCACGAATGAACTTTCCGCGCAGGGTCGGAGAGCCCTCTTTTTGGTTGGCGAACTGTGAAAGGAACCCGGCCTTGCTCAAGATGCCGACTCGAGGACTGTCCGCGGGCAGCGAAACGGTCTTGAACGTGGCGGAGGTGAGGCCAGTCGCGTCCACGCCGTAGAGCTTGGCCAGCTCGGCGTTGACGGTCACTTTCGTCGTCGAAAACAGGGTGAGGGCGCTCACTTTGTCGTCGAAGGCGACGCCTTCCCAGGTCGCGCGCATGTCCCGCACCATGCCGGCTTGGAGCGCAGCGTCGTAGTCAGGGTAGATTCCGGAGTCCTTGGGCTGGGAGAGCACACGGTCCAGCTCCATGTACTGCTGACTGAATTCCCCGATCGCTTCACGGCCGGCGCCGTTCGACGCATCCAGCAGACGGTTGACGGCCGCGCGAAGCCCTTCGGGCGTCGAGAGCGCGCCGGACGCGGCCTCCTCCAACAGCTGCTTGTCGGGCAAGCTGTTCCAGATCAGAAACGCCAAGCGACTCGCGGCTTCGTAGCCCGTAAGGCGAAGCTTGCCCGCCGCGTCGGCGGCGCCGAGCTCCGGGCGGTACAAAAAGCTCGGCGAGATGAAGATCGCGACCGTTGCCCAACGCGCGCCTTCCACGCCGCTGCCAAGCTCCGTGGTAGCGGTGGCGGCGACGCCCAAGAGGTCGTCGAGCTCCTCCGCCTCGACGGGACGTCGCCACGCACGCCGCCCCATGGTCTCGATGTAGGTTCGAGTGCACGCGTCCGCGGCCGTATCCGAAGGAGTGCAGCCCATGAGCTGAGCCCTCTTGGCGGCGTCGCTCCACACCGCGTTGACCGCCTCCTCGATGGCCGTCTGGTACTGTTCGACGCCGCGCGGCGAGGTCTCGACCGCGGCCGCGCCGATGGCGGCAAACTGGCCGATGTCCGAGTCCAGCTTCGTGACGTCCACCGCGACGCCGAAGATGTCGCGAATGGCGTTGCGGAACTGCGAGCGCGTGAGGCGCCGAACCATGCCGGCCGGTGGCTGGAAGGCGGGAGGATTGGTGATCCGGCCGTCTTCGTCGACTTGTACGGGGCCGGGCGTCATCCCGCCGCTCCCGGCCGTGCCCGCGACGCTGCCAGGCTGGCCCCCCGCGCCCCCGCTATTGGGGAGGGCCGTCCCATTCGGATCCGTCAGGTCGGCGGTACAACCCAGGGCCAGGGCCAGGGTCGCGAAGGTGCCCAGTGCGACGGGACTTGATCGGGGGAACGCCTTTTTCATCGTGGTTTTGGTGAGAAACGGGCTCGCGTCCAGGGGCGCCACGCACCAGTCGCTCAGCAGTAAGTGGCGACACCGTCAGGAATTGTCTTCGCGATCTGCGGTGGAGACGCGAGCGCGTCGATTTTCTCGTCGACTCACTGGATATTTCCAAAATGGCGGTGCGCCGGGGGGTGGCGGCAGCACTGGCGGCACGGGCGCCTTCGAAGAGGTTCCGCTCACGCCAACCCACGGCTGGATCGCGAGCGCGACGAACTTCCGGAAGGTTCAGGGAACCGCGTTCGCCTACGCCGACTCCACGTCCTGGCAAAGCTTGACCTCGGATATCACGGGAACGAATGCTTGCATTGCGGGCCCGGCCGCCCCGATCGATCTCGTCTGCATCCCACCGGCGGGAACCGACTGCTACGGCGTCTATTGGGTGCTGCGCTCGGCTTGAACCTGAACGAGACGGGAAAGTGGAGAGCGCCACTACCGAGTTCTGCAATCTCCCCACGAAGAAGCTGACCGCGGGCGCCAACACCGTGCTCTTCAGTGAGCTATTTTCTGCTTGCCACATGGCCGCGAATCCACCGAAACCCGCCGCCGAGACCGCGCAGTCAGCGCTGATCAAAATCGTATGGCAGGTGGTGACGAACACCGAAGCCACCGTACCGTTCGGCTTCTGCGTTTCGAACCTTCGCGCCCTGCGCAAGTAGGTAGAGAACCGAGCTGAGCCGGGGGAGCCCGGCGTTGCGGGGGCGCGGCTCGGGGACGTTTGCCACTCCCTAGTGAGTTTCCTCGCAATTCGCCTCGGTTTGCTCGGTTGGATGTTGCGCATTCGTTTTTGAAAAATCGGCTACATTCTCCCTCTAATGCCGGACGAAGGTGAGGAGGGCGACGCGCTGTCTCGGTGGCTTCAGGGCGCGGGCCTGGAAACGCTGAGAGCAATCACCGGCGGGGCGCTGGACGTGGTCGGAGTCATCGATCGCGAGCTGAAGATCCGCTATTTGAACTGGGCCACGCCGGGGCTCAGTCCCGAGGGGCTGATTGGCAGCAACGTTCTCGACTTGGCGCCGCCGGATCGACGCGAGGCGGCCCGGGGCGTGTACACCAAGGTGCTCGCGACCGGGGTGGGCGAGCGCTTGGCTCATCACCATCAGCACCGACGTCACCGAGCAGCGCCGCGCGGACGTGGATCGCGACCGCTTCTTTTCCCTGTCGCTGGATATGCTGATTGTCCTCACCCCGAAGGGCAACTTCAAGCGCGTCAACCCCGCCTTCGGCGAAACTCTGGGCCGCGATGCGGCCGAGCTCATCGCGACCCCGTACCTCGACCTCGTCCACCCTGAAGATCGCGCGCGAACCATCGAAGGCGTCGAGCGGATCCGTCGTGGCATCCCGGTGATGGATTTCGAGAACCGCTATCGGCGCGCCGACGGGGAGTATCGTGTGTTCTCGTGGCGCGCCGCCGCCGATCCGGTCACGGAGGATGTCTATGCCGTCGCGCGCGACGTGACCGATCACCGTGCGACCGAAAACCAGTTGCGTCACGCGCAGAAGATGGAAGCTGTCGGTCAGCTCGCGGGCGGCATCGCTCACGACTTTAACAACCTTTTACTAGCGATCCTCGCCAATTCGAGCCTTGCTGGAGACTACGCGGCTCAATGCCCCGAAGTAACCGAGCACCTGAGTGAGATCGAAGGCGCCGCTCAGCGCGCCGCCGATTTGACCAAGCAGCTGCTCGCGTTCAGTCGCCGCCAACCGCTACGCCCCGTGCCGGTGGACCTCAACGAGCGGCTCCGCGGGCTGATGAAGATGCTCCGGCGCTTGCTGCCGGAGAACATCGGCATCGATTTGATACCAGGCCACAGTCTACCGTCGGTCAGCGCGGATCCGAGCCAGCTGGAGCAAGTGATCGTCAACCTCTGCGTCAACGCCCGCGACGCGATGGAAGGCGGCGGCCAGCTGACAATCGAGACTGAAAACGTGTTGATCAACGAGCGCTACTGCGAGTCACACGTTTGGGCCAAACCGGGACGCTACGTGCTGCTGAGCGTGACCGATACCGGCGTCGGTATGAGCGCGGCCGTGCGTGAACGCGCGTTCGAGCCGTTCTTCACCACTAAAGGCGCGAACCGGGGGACGGGTCTCGGGCTCTCCACCGTCTACGGCATCGTGCAACAGCACGACGGAATGTTGCACCTCTACAGCGAGCCCGGTATCGGAACGACGTTCAAGGTTTACCTGCCGGTTCACGCGCGACTAGCGGAGGACGTGGGCCACAAGATCGAGTCGCTACCGCCCCGCGGCCAAGAAACGATTTTGGTAGCCGAGGACGAAGAGCAAGTCCGCGCGGTAGTGGTGCAGATGCTGCAGCGCGCCGGTTATCGAACCATCGCGGTCGGCAATGGCCTCGACGCCATCGGCGTGCTGCGGGAGCGTCCGGAGCCCGTGCACCTAGTGCTGTTGGATGTCGTGATGCCTGGGTTGGGGGGGCCCGAGACGTGGGAGCAGATGCAACCGGTGCGCGCAGGCCTGCGCGTGCTGTTCACGAGCGGCTACGCGGACGATCGCTATCGTCAGCGGCTACCGCCCGGTGCGGAGCTGCTGGAAAAGCCGTTTCGCGCCGAAGAGCTGCTCCGCCGAGTCCGAAGAGCCCTCGACGAAGGCTCATCGTTGGCGCAGAGATAGCGAAAGCTCGGCTCAGAGCTGCGTCAAGAACGTCCATACTTCTTGGGGCACCCACGACTTGCTCTGCCCGGAATCAACCGCATTCGGGAGGTGACCGGCGTCGTAGTCACACCAGCGCGTCGGATGCCCGGCGGAGCAGTTCTTGTAGTTCGTGCAGGCGTGACCGCCCTTGGGTGCCACTGGCAAGCTCTCCACGGTGCAACCGTTCGTCATGGCGAAGTAGTCACTGCTCATGTCCTGTCCACTGCCGTCGGTTCCGAGCGCCGACAGGAACGGAATCGGCTCGCACGACTTGGGGAGCGACAACCCGCCCCCCGAGTGAACCACCGCGGCCTGAAAGACGCCCGGAAGAGCGCAGGCGAGCGTCCAGCTGAAGGCGCCGCCGTGGCTGAACCCCTCGACCACGATGCGCGAAGTGTCGATACACAGGTCGTTCGACAGCTGCTCGATTAAGTCTTCGACCATGGGCGTGTCCGTACCCGGCTTCCAAGTGCGATCGCCGGCCGCGTCTGGCGCGGCAAAGATCGTGGTGCCCTGCGCGAGCTCCCACAAGCCGAAGTACGACGGCGCAACGTCGCTACTTCTGCCGCCTGCCCCGTGAAACGAGAGGATGAGCCGGTAGGCACGATTGTTGTCGTAGTCGGCAGGGACACGCAGCGTGTAGGTGCGCTGGCCGCCGCCGCTCTGCACCATCCGGCTGCCGTCTTGGAGCGTGCGCATCTCGCCGCAACCGGGAGACTTCTTCTCACCGCCGCCGCCGCCGCCGCCACCGACTCCGCCTGCACTGGCTCCGCCACCGGCTCCGCCCGCACTGGCTCCGCCCGCACCGGCTCCGCCACCAGCACTTGCCCCGGCGGCGCCCGCAGTGATTGCTCCGCCCGCTCCAGCGCCCGCTCCGGCGCCACCGCCAGCTCCTCCGCTCAGGCTGCCCGCGGCCGACCCGGCGACGCCGCCGGCACCGGAGGTGCTCGTCGCGGCCCCCGCCCCTCCCCCCGCGCCGTTTTGAGACCCGTTCGGACCGCCGTTCTCGTCAGACGCGGAGCTGCAGCTCAGGCTCAAGACAAACCCGAGAGCGCTCGCTGCTCGCGAAACTCGCGGATAGTCAGAAGGGATTCGGGCGGCACGCTGCGAGCAAGATGCTTCGAAGGACATAGAGGTTCTCGGGGAGCTGCGATCTCGTCTAGGTGAGTGATCGGACGACTGCCGAGCTGCACATCTTCCTTTGCGTGCGAATTTTGCCGCACCACTGATACGTGGCCGCCCCCGTCACGAAGTGCGAGCCCGCGGCTGCGGCACTCTTCGCGAAACGAGCTCATTGCGTCGACGGCAACCTCACCGTTTTCAACAGCCGGCTGGCAAGCTCAGTGAGCAAAGCTTCGTTTTGCAGCGGAGGGGCGGCTCAACGAGAATGGATTGGCGGTGTCGAGTGGGCGCGGTGCAACCTCCGCCGTCGCTCGGACAGGGGCGGATGCGACCGCAGACGCAGTGGGCGGCGCGAGTGGACTGGAGAAAGGACCCGTCGCTCGCGGTGCTGCCTTTGCGACGGGGCGCGGGATTCGGACCGTCGAACCGGTCGCGATGGGGGCGGCCAGGCTGGCCTCCTTGCCTCGCGGCTTCGCGGGCTCGACCTGATCAGGCGGCTGACCTACGAGGGACGGCGAAGGACTCGTCGCCGCAACCGGCGCCGCGCTTTCTTCAAGCCTTGGCGCGCGCTTGACGGTGGCGAACACGAGCGAGGCTGCGGCGACTAGCACCGCCCCGAGCCAAGCCTGTCTCGACCAAGACCGGGCGGGAGGGCGCACCGAGCTGAGCATGGCGTGATCGGTAGGGTTGAAGCGGACGGTAGTCGCGCTGCCGAGCGTCTGTTCTTCCCCGCCCGGTAGCGGATCGTCCGCCGATTGAGCGCGGTCCCGTTCAACGCGCTGCCAGTGGCGCTGCTGAACAGCCGGTGCGTGCTCGAGCAAACGTTCATGCACCTCTCGCAGGGTCTGGGGGCGCGCCGACCGCTCGTGGCTCAGCATCTGCGCGGCCAGCTCACTGAGACCCCGCGGCAGGCCGGGCACTAGCCGTTCGAGCGGAGGGATCGGCTCCAACAGCGATGCTTTGATCACTTGGGCGAGATTCTGCCCCTCGATGGGGCGGCGGCCCGAAAGGAGCTCGTACAAGATCACGCCCAACGCCCACACATCAACGAGGTGGTCTTGCGTCGAATCACCCAGGCACTGCTCGGGAGCCATGTACCACAGCGTGCCGATCGCGTTGCCGGTGGCCGTGAGCGACGCGCCGTCCGCCGTGGCGGGGTTCATCAGCTTGGCTATGCCAAAGTCCAACACCTTGACGTGTCGTCGGCCGGCCTGGCTGACCAAAAACACGTTGTCGGGTTTGAGATCGCGGTGGACGATCCCTTGCGCATGGGCTGCGTCCACCGCGGACACCAACGGCAAAAAAATCTGGAGCGCGGAGGCAACGCTCAAGGGACCGTGTCGCCGGAGGAACTGGCCGAGCACCTCGCCCTTGAGGAGAGGCATCACCAAAGCGAGTCGCCCGTCGTCTTCGAAGGCGTCCAGCACTTCGATGACGTTGGGGTGATTCATCTTGCCTACCGCTCGGGCCTCCCTCAAGAAGCGCAGCCGCATCTCCAGGCGCTCGGATAGGGCTCGATTCAGGAGCTTGAGCGCTACGTCGCGGCCGGTGACCACGTGATTCGCGCGCCAAACCTCGCCCATTCCTCCCCGACCGAGAGGCTCGATCAAGCGATAGCGTCCGCCGATGGTCTGTCCAGCGGTCCCCGTCCACGCGCGCGACGACGCGCATGGGGCTTCCTCCGCACGAGACCCGACCCTCGTATTCCGGTCCTTCATCACCTGATCTCGCCAGCGCAGCCTGCGTCAGCGCTAAGCAGCCGGCAAGCGCTCCGTGTCGAGCGAACTAATGACTAGTACTGGTACTAGCGACGACCGACGATCAGCACCTTTTCAGCGATTTGGCCGATCGCTCGACGTTTCTGCAATGAGTCCGGGGAGACGGGCTATGTCGTTGCCGCCTGCGCCTCGACATGGCGAGCCTACATCGAGGCCGCTCGAAGGTAAGTGACCGCGCGGGAGCTTCACCGCGAAGGGGGAGGCCGCCGCGGTGCAGCCCGCCTGGCGCAAGGGTTCCGCGCGGCGCGCGGTATCTGGGCCGAGCCCAGCGTCTCGTGAGTCCGCGGCGGTCACCGGTCGGGGGCTCAAAACGTATCCAGAACGAACGGCGCCGGGCCGGCAAAGACGGCGCCGAGCCGGGCCACGTCGGCCGGCTCCGCGTCGAGCAGGCCCGCGGCCAACACCTCGCTCGGATGGCTGAAGCTCGAGTAAATGGCGGCCAAGCCGCGCACGTCCACGCGGATCTTTCCGCTGCCCCCCCGAGAGACGACCGGCTTCCCCTCGCGCAGCTCCAGCACGTAGCGGCCGGCATTGTCAGGCAAGGTGGCGTCCGCTACGTCCAGCTCCAGCCGCGCGTCGAGCAGCGGGTAGCCACGCAGCTCGAGCGACCGCGCGACGTCCGTCAAGCGCAGGAGCCACTCCTTACCGGGCGGCTCCAGCCGGGCCTCGTTGCCCGGAATCAGCTTGCGGAGGGGACCTTGCGGGCCCTCCGCGAAGAGCACGAAGTCGCACACGGCCTTGTGGTGGGACATGAGCGCCAGCGCGGCCCGCGCGGCGCGGGTGCTCGTCGTCACCACGTCGTCCACGACGAGCGTCCGGTTGGGCTGCGCGTGCTGAAAGCAGACATACCCCTCCGGGACGCCGGCAAAATCGATGCGGTACGAGTGGCGGCGGCTGTTGTCGTACGGGCGGAGGTGCATCCGCCAGAAGTGAACGTTGCGATCGAGAAGGCCGGCGCGCTCGCTCGCGAATCGACGGTAGAGCTCGTGCGCCGGCGCGTGGTCGTCCGGCGTGAACGGCACGAACTCAGCGCCGTCGGGGGCGGTCGGCAAGGCGTGCGACGGTACGCGGAACCACGTGGAGGTGCCGGCGGGCTCGTAGCCGTGCTGGCGGTAGAACGTCGGGCTGGAGGCGAACAGCACGCTGAGCGGGACCTTCGCCTCGCGCGCCTCGCGCAGCTGGTGCAGCAAAAGCTCGTGACCGAGCTGTTGGCGGCGTAAGTGCGCGGCCACGACGAGGGCGGTGATAGCCTGGCTCGGCACGCGCTGGCCGCCGAACCACTGCGCGGTCTCGTGAATGACGAAGCCCGCCGCGACGCCCCGCGCGTCGCCGAGGGTGCGCATGGTGTGGAATCCGTCCTCGTCCAGCGAGCTAAGCCACTGCGCCGGATCGAAGGCGAACGCCTGACCCGCCATTTCGACGAGCTGCTCGGCGTGCGCGCGCGTGGGTTTCCCGTACCTGAGTGAGCTCCCTAACCTAGCCACCCCCGCAGTGTAGAGGGAGCGCCGCTTGGCGTCAGCTCGATTCGAGGTGGGTCTCGTCGCGTGGCCGTCGCCGTGCCCGCGTTGTTCGCCGACGTTTCGCAGAGAAGTCAGCGCCCCAAGCCGCGCTGCGCGTGGACGCCAAGCCGGTTTTTCAGGTGGACGCGAGCGCCGGCTTGCTCAAGCTCACCCTTCAGGATGACGACCAAGTGGAGCGCCGCGCCACGCGTGGACTCTCTTCGCGGCCGAACACCAGCCGCCGTGGTCTTTCGACCTCGCGCGGGGGATACTCGTCGGCGATGAGCGGCACCGACCCTCGATATCGAGAACGCCTGGGACGCCACCCCGCCGTCGCGGCGGTGTGGTCCAGCGCCGCCGCGACGGGCGCAACCCTCGTCGCCGCGGACGGTTGCTTCGACCTCATCGTGCGCGCGAGCGATCACGGCCGCGCTACCGCGTTCGTGTACACGCCGGTGGCTCGTGTGCATCACGCCATCGTCGAGGCGGGTGACCGTCACGTCGGAGTTCGCCTCCGTCCTGGGTTCGGAGCAGCCCTCATGGACCGCCCCGACATCCTCCGTATCGCCGAGCGCGTCGGGGTGGGCTACCCCGATGAGCTCGAGGCGCTCGTTGTCGATACGATGGAGCAGCACGGAAGGGCGCCGAGCGTCGTGGCCGACTTCGTCGAGGTCGCGCGCGCGTCGGCGGGTGGGGTGCGGCTGACGGTCGCCTCCTCCGCGGGCGAGCCATCGCCAGCACCCGCGAGATGGAGCGCACCATGGTCGATACGAAGCAGCAGGGCCCGAAGCTAAGTTACGTCATCGGCGCTTCGGTGAGCTCTTTCCCGCTGTTTACCTGCGCTTTCACCGCCACGACGGCAAGCGGCGTGAGCTGTCGGGGCGCGTCGCGCGGTGTGCTCTTGCACCTGACTCAAGCGGTCCCCTCAGCGTGGGCGAGCTGGCCAAGCACTTGGGCCGCGCCCAGTGGGGCTTCGGCCGCGGGTTCGAGGTCCGTCGTGACGAGCCGATGCGCCCTTCCGAGGCACCCGCACAGCAGGGCTGAGCACCTCAGGGACCGAGCGCGACTTGTCGAGCGTGAGGCAGGCTCAGTCGGCGTCGAAGAGCGAGCGTCGTGCGACGTGGTCGGCGAGCAGGTCGACGAAGACTCGAACCTTGGTCGGGACGAGCTCAC
>JAQSWN010000227.1 GCA_029266615.1 Polyangiaceae bacterium | reverse complement strand
CCGCTACGGCCGAGCAGGTGGGCACGTACGGCCAGGCTGATGAACAGCAGAACGAAAGCGTTCACCTGACCCACGAACAGATTGTTACGCAGGGGTAACGCCCACACCAAAACCGCACCCAGACCGAGCAACAGCCCGTAGGATGGCGCGCCCTGTGGCGTGACGGTGCGCCAGGCTCGTTGCGCGCTCCGCAGCGTCACGCTCACGGCGGCCGCGAAGGCGAGGATGATCGCGCCGAGCCAAACGCGGTGTGCGGACGCGAGCTCGAGCGTGACGAGCGGCCGCAGCGCGTGCGCCAGAAAGGGGGGATAGAGGTAGGGGTAGACGTGGTCTCCCCAGCCGTGCCGCGCTGCCAATCGCTCGAGCGCTCCGTGATCGTAGAAGTCCACGTTGGCGGCTGCCGCGCGAGCAGCGGCGTAAAACGAGAGAAAGTCAGCTGGTTGTGCGTGAAACACCACCTCCAGAGCCGAAAGCAGAGACAGCGCGAGCACGAAAGCGAACAGCAACGCCGCTGGCGCAGCGGGCCGCGCCTCGACCCATGCCTGAAAACTCCTGCTGCTTCGGGTGCTCGAGACCGTTGCGCCAGCCACTGACATGCGCGGCCGCGGAGCAACGCGCATGCCACCCGAGCGAGCTGCAGGCCTTGTCCCGGCAATCACGGACGCGGATCGAACGACATCCACTGCACGTGCACGGTCACCGATGGCACGGGCACTCTTCCTGCATTGCGGCTCGCGCATGTCGAGCGAGCAGAGCAACCATCCCTCCGAGGCGGCCCCGAAACCTCCGTTCCCGCCCCAAGAGCAGCCGGCAACGGGGGTCGAAAGCGAGATGAACCCGCGGCCGGACTACGGCCTCGAAACATACACGGGCCATGCGCGGCTCCTCAATCGTGTCGCGCTCGTCACTGGCGGCGACAGCGGCATCGGTCGCGCGGTTTGCCTCGCCTTTGCGCGGGAAGGCGCGCAAGTGGCGGTGGGCTACCTGGAGAACGAAGCGGACGCGCGCGAGACCCAGCAAGCCATCGAGAGCTCGCAGAGCGACGCGCTCTTGGTGCCAGGTGACGTGAGCGACGAACGCGCGTGCGCCGAAATCGTGCGACGCACCGTCGAACGGTTCGGCCGCATCGACATCCTCGTCAATAACGCGGCCAAGCAAGGCAAGGCCATGAAGCGCTTCGAGGAGCTCGACGCGGAGCGCGTGGAAGCGACCTTCAAGACCAACATCGTCGGGATGTTTCACCTCGTCCGGAGCGCGTTGCCGCACATGAAGCCGGGCGGCGTGATCATCAACGTGGCCTCGATTCAGGCCTACGATCCATCGGCCCAGATCTTGGACTATGCCGCGACCAAGGGCGCTATCGTCACGTTCACCAAAGGGCTCGCTCAATCCCTCGCCGAGCGGGGCATTCGCGTGAATGCCGTGGCGCCTGGCCCGGTTTGGACGCCGCTCATCGTGCAATCATTCGACGCGGAGAAGGTCGAGCAGTTTGGAAAAAACACTCCCCTAGGGCGCCCCGCGCAGCCGGCCGAGCTAGCGCCCGCCTTCGTGTTCCTCGCCAACGACGAATCCCGCTACATTACCGGAGAAATCTTGGGCGTTACGGGCGGCCGCCCACTCCCGTGAGGGGCCGCCGATTGCGCGGTTCACTGTCGTAGCCCAATGCCACCCTCAGGTGGTGGGGAAGGGCTCGCGCGTCGCTTCCTCGATGTTGGACTCGTCGGTGCCTTCGGCGAACTCAGTGCCGGCGGTCGTCTTCACGAACGGGCCTCCGCGCTCTTCGGCGGTTTCGGCGTCGCGCTCTTCCGAGAGCTGATCTTCGCCGCTCGTCATGCTCGTCACCGCGGACTCCCCGAGCTCCTCGGCCAGGTCGTCTCGGGTCCGCGGCTTCTTCAGGAACGCTTCGGCGTCGTTATCGGTGGATTTGCCCTCGCGCGCGAGCTCCAGCAAACGCTTGGCGTGGTCCGGGTCCATGTGGCCCGCCCCGTCGAAACCGTGAGCAGGAGCATGCGGCGCTTTCTTTTCAGTCATGATCAACGCTTACCCCCGCGTCGCGGCTTGCGCCACTCTTCGCGCGTCAGGTCAGAGCGATCACCGACAGCAGCTCGGCGTCGCACGTGACCTAGCCCGCGCCCTTCGACTGATCGGCGCGTCCGCAGCTACACGCGACTGGCGGCTTGGCGTGCACGCCGCAATCCGGCTCGTGCAGGCCCTCGCGCACGCACGCCTCGCATCGGCAGGCAAAGGCCTCGGCCGTCTCCGTCTTCGTCTTCGTCGGCTGATCGTTCATCATCGCTAACCAAGCAAGACGCGCGCCCGTGCATCGTCGCGGCTCAAAGGGGCGCCGCGACGACCTCATCGTAAGCGCAATATGACAATGGGAGGCCAAGCGCCGCGGCGGTGCGCGCGGTGCCGGGCCGCGCTTCGCACCCAGGGGAGCCGTCCAGCATGACGGTCTCCCGAATCCTGTCTGAGACGGAGCTTACGGCTGCTCGTCGTCGAGGCTCTCCAGGAAGGCTACTAAGTCAGCTCTGTCGTCGGAGTCCGACACGAAGAACGGGTGCGGCTCCGCTTCACCCCGGGCGGGGTCGATGAGCTCCGCGAGGGAGGCGACCGATGCGTCATGCAGAAAGTGGGGCTTGCGGGCGAGATCGAGCAGGAGCGGGAGCGCGCTGCCGCGGGGTTGGTTCCGGCTACTCGCGTCGTTGACGATCATCTTGTCGTCGAAAATGCCGGCGGAATCGCGAATGGGTGCCAAGCGCGCGAAGTCGCGGTCGTCGATGAGCTTACCCTCGTAGGGCGGAAACAGCGCGGGCCGCGAGGAGGCGTTTTCTACCAGCTCCACGGTGTCGTTGAACGGCACGATGTTCGGGGGCACGAATCGACTTTGGTCGTCGTTGTGGCAAGAAGTGCATTCCTGCCGGAAGACCAAGCGCCCTCGGGTGATAGCGGCCGCGTCGTCCTTGATACCAGCCGGAGCACGCAGTGAGTTCAGGTAAGCGTTCATGTCGAACAGCGCGCCGTCGTCGACGCGGATTCCGAGATGGCTGTCCTCGACTTTTGCGCCGGCAGGCAACCCAACGGTGACTAGCGGATTGTCGGCGCGCCCGACGAAGGGGTAACCGTTCACCCCGCCCGCAGGGACGCCCATGTCAGCCAGAATGGCGACGTAATTGTCGACGATCTCGGTGCCGGCCGCAGCGCCTCGCTCGAGCATGAAGCGGCGACCCCCGTCGGTCGTGATGTCGGTGGGATCCATGATCGCCGTGTAGACCAAGTTGTTGAAGTTCTGCAGCTGCTCGATCGATCCATCCGTGCCCCACGGCGCGGCCAGGTCCGTCCGGAAAAGGTTGGCGTTCTTCATCGGGGCAGCGTTGCCGTCGGTTGCGTCGTCGAACATTCCGACTGGATAGAGCTCGGGGTCGTTGAGAAAGTCGTCGACTTCCTTCTCTGTCGCCGCCTTCGAGATCAGGTCGACGCCGGGCCCTCTCCTCGACACGGATTTGTGATCATTGGCTTCGAGGTCCAGCGCCAAGGTGGGGTAGTACGCGCGAGTGCCCTCGCCGAGCGCGATCGTCGCGCCGAAATTGAGGTCGTGATTCGGAAGGCCGTCCAGGCGCTTCCCGATCCCGCCGCCATGCGGCAACGCATAGACGCTGCCGTCCGTGATGCTGTGACAGAGGGCGCACGACATGCCCAAGCTCTCGCCTGCATAGACGTCCGCCTCGTCGATATCCAACGTGCCGTTCAGGGCAGCTACGTTCCGCGCGGGGAAACCGACCACCGCGTTAGCTTCGAGGAGCGCTTGGAAAGCGAGCGGGTCGTTCATCAACGGCGCCTGCTCTTCGGACAAGTCAGTCTGGGCTTCCTCGGTGAGCTGCTCTTGCAGGGCCGCCGGGACCGCGTCGATATCGAAATTGAGCCCCAGCTCGAGGGCGCTAGCAATGGTGAGCTCGCTTGCCGCCATACCTTGAGGCAGCCGCAGCGCCCTGGTCCAGAATCCTTCGTTGCCGAACGTCTCGAACCGGTAAACCTCTCGACCGTTCTCGAGGTCCGAGCCCAAGGGGTGGTGAAACTCGTTCACCTGCGCGTCAGTGGGCCCTGAGGAACCGGGGAGCCCAGCTCCGTCGTCAGCGCCAGCCCCTCCTCCCGCGCCGGCCGCTCCCGCCTTGCCCCCGCCGGGTTGACCGTCGCCGCCCGTCGCGCCCGTGTCGCCCGCAGCACCGGCTGCATCATCGCTGTCGCTACCATCCGTGGAGCAAGCTGCTAACGCTCCAGCCAGAACCACTGAGCCCAACAGAAGCGCCGAATTGCGTCGAAAAATCATCTCTCGTTACCTTTGAAGGAAGAAACCAAGCCACTCACGCGGCGGTCGGCCACGCTGCGGCGCGCGAGGCTGCACCAAGCATGCCGCCATCCCCTTCGGACGCGTCGCCCCCTCAATCACCCTCAGGAGGCGCACCGTAGCGTGTGTAGCCGCGACCAAGCTTCCCAACGCGGCGACAAGCTGTCCCGGCGCTTTTGCATCAACTGCGCCTGGCGCCTCACTACGACCTGGCGTGAAAAGGGCGCGTGCGTGCGACCGCGGAGACCGTGGCCGCGGCCGTGGGCGTCCCTCGTCGGCCGGTTCCTCGCGAGGCAGGCTGGGTCGAGTGAGGCTAGTACGCCGCGGCGAATCCGCCTGGCCTCCATGGCCGCGAAGCACCGTGGCGGGTTCGAGGGGCGACCTAGCCTCGCTAACTCCTGGCCCCGGCGCGACGAGGGGGGTTCGGGAGAGTGGCGGTCGATTTAGAAACGCCCGAGGTTAGCGAACCGCCTGACCACAAAACCAGAAAGCCCGACTTCCGTCGGGCTTTCATTAGAAGCGCCTTTTTTTCAGGCGTTCGCGCCCGCTAGAGAGCGCCGCTACTTCGGCTTTTTCGAGGAAGCGTTGACGGCGCCAGCCTTGTTCGAGGCGTCGTTCTTCTTTTGGCTCTTCACGGCCGCATCCTGCTTCTTGCTCTTATCCTTGGCCTTTGGTGACTTGTCGCCCATGGGTGCTGCCTTCTTTCGAGTTGAGTGAGCCCGCAGCGTATGCGAAAGCCGGGCCGCCGTCGCCCTGGTCCGCCTAAGTGCCGCTATTCGTACCCAGCTAAGCCGTTTAGTGCACGCGCACCATCACGGAAGGGTGTCGTCGTGCGCATCCGGAGAGGTGACGCCACGCTCCACGCCAGCTACGACTTTGAGCGTGAGTCGCCCGAAGACTGGATAACGAAGCGCTGCGGTTAAAGGCAGACGCCTTGGTCGTCCGTGCCAGACGAAGAAAGCTGGCTACCGAGCTGCGTGAGGACGGCCCTCAACCACTCCGCCTCGCAAGTGGGCAGCTTATCATTGCTGAAAAAGTCGCAGCCCCCGGTTACCGACTCGAGCGACGCTAGCGCGCGCAGGTTGACGAGCTTCGGGCAGCTCCAAACCCAGATACTCCCGACGGTGGTCAGGTTGTCGAGGCCGTCGAGGGAGACGAGGTCCGCGGCCGAGGTGATGTCGAATCGGCCGGAGACGGTGCTCAGTTGTTCGAGCCCCGAGAGGCTCACTAGCGCGCCCCCCACAATCTGGACGTCGCCTTCCACGATGCGCAGGGCACGGAGTCCGAGCTCCTCCAGGGAGGTGTTTTGCCAAATGAAGAGGGCTCGATCCGAGACGATGTTGCTGCCAGCGCCCACTTGCTCGAGCCGAGCTAGCCCGCCTAGGCTCGTCAACTCCTCGTTGAGCGAGATGTCGAGGGCTCCGATCTCTTCCACGTTGTCGAGGCCACTGAGCGACTGGAGCTTGGCGTTAGCTGAAATGTTGAGCATGCCGCCTACGCGCGTCAGCCCTTCGAGACCCTGTAAAGCGGTCAAGTTGTTGCCGGAGATCCTGAAGTCCTGGTGGATCTCGGACAAGCTGGAAAGGCCGGTCAGGTCCTCGAGAGCAGGGAGAGATACCAGGCTGACGCTACCGCGTGCTGCTTCGAGCTGACCCAGCCCGTCCAGGCTCACGAGCGCCGGAAGATCACTCAGCGCGAGCGATTCGATCTCGCGAAGCTCACCGAGGCCAGCAAGCGTCTCGAGCTCGGGGAGGCCCGACAGCGAGAGCGCGCCAAGTTGCTCGAGCCCCTCGAGACCGGCCAGACTAGAGAGCGCTTTCAGACGCTGGAGATCAAGCGTCCCCGCTTTTCTCAGCTGCTCGAGACCGGCCAGGCTGGCCAGGGCGTCGAGAACACTAAGGCTGAGCGTATCCACCTCGGTGAGGCGGCCCAGGCCCTCCAGGTTCGAAAGCGTGCCCCCTCCGAGGGTGAGCTTGCCGGCGGTCTCCAGACCCCGAAGCCCGTCTACCTGGCTCAGCCCATGATTGCCCGTCACTTCGAGCTGGTCGATGACCTTCAAACCCTGTAGCCCGTCCAGGTTCTTTAGCCGAGCGTTCTCGTGGATGAAGACGCCCGGACCAAACCGAGCGAGCTGCGCCAAGGCGTCGATCCGCTCGAGGGCGGCGTTGCCTTGGATGGTCAACGAACCCGCGACCTCGACGAGCTGGGCCAACCCGTCGAGGCTGCCGAGCTCGTCGTTGTTGGAGATGCTGATGTTCCCCCCGACGCGCGTGAGCGCATCCATACCTTCGAGGGCGAGAAGGCGGGGATTGTTCTCGATGACGAGCGCGCCGCCAACGGTCGTCAGACGTTCTAAGCCGGCGACGCCGCGAAGCTTGGGATTGTCGGCGATCTTCGCGTCCAACACGATGGTTCGCAGTCCCGAGAGCCCTCCGAGGTCCATCAGCTCGCGATTGGAGGCGATCTCGAGCCGACCCACGCGCGCCAGTTGCTCGAGCCCGGCGAGGTTCGGCAGCGGACTGTAGGTAGAGATCGACAGCGTTCCCGTGACCTCAGTCAGACAGCTGAGAGCTCGAAGATTCGTCGGTCCACTGCTCACCGCGTCGAGAAAAACGCTGCCCTCCACTCTGCTGACGCCCTGAAGACCGTCCACGTCGGCTTGGGTTCTTAGAACCGTCTCCCTCGCGAACAGGACGGCCTCCCCGCAGCTCACGCCGCCGCTGACTGGGCCCGGATCCATCCCTGCCGCGCCCGAGCCCCCAACGACCGCGGCCCCAGCGGCGTTGCCACCGCCAGCGCCCGCCTCGCTAGCCGCGCCTCCGCCCGTCGACGAACCCCCGCCGGAAGTCTCCCCGCCCCGCGACGGCATTTCCCCGTTTTGCTTCGACGCTCCACCACACGCCGCCGCGCAAGCACAGGTGGCGAGCACGCAGATAGCTCCGTACCAACGCCACCCCGTCCTGACGCCCCATCCATCCTTCGTAAGCACGGCTGCACCATGCCCCTAAGCGGTGTGAGGCGCTCTCATTTTGATGACTAGGAGGTTGAGATGCGTGCCTGTTGCAAAGACTCGAGCGTTTAATCCAAGCCCGTGTCAGCGGCACCAAACGGCGGCCACAAAGTTGGAGACTCTCCTCGGAGCTAGCGAAGGACGGGCGGCGGCCACGCTCTAACGGATGAGGAGGGACGCGGGGCGCTCAGCGGCGCGTTACGTCTCGTCCCAGCATCGGTAGCCAAGGCTCGCGTCAACAGCGATCGGCCGCGGCAGCCATTCATTCACGAGGACCGGGAGAGAGTCGAAGATGAAAAGCAAATATGTTGGGCATGCAGGCGGCGTAGCGCTCGTCCTGGCCGTTGGGCTCTGTGCGCCTAGTGCCTTGGCTCAGTATTATCCGCACCCATACTTGGAAGCGGAGTGTCCCGATAGCTCCACCGGCAGTTACGTGACGAGACAAACCAGCGTCACCGGTTACTCAGGCGCGGGTTACCTACGAAGCGCCGGCAACACCACGGCGTCCGCTTACAATAATACGAGCGCCGATCGCGCGACCTACTCCTTCAACGTCAAGGCCGGAGGGAGCTTCGTGCTCTGGCTGCGGGTCAACACGAACAACAGCGCGTCGGACGACTCGTGGTTCCATCGCGTGGACGGCTCGAGCTGGACGACCATGAGCTCAGTTCCGGCGGCGAGTGGCTGGCGCTGGGTCGCCGGTACCTCCGCGTATTCGCTGTCGGCAGGAGCCCACACCGTCGAGATCGCGAACCGCGAAGACGGGTTGAACGTCGACAAGCTCGCGATGCTGCCGCAAGGCACGACCCCGACCGGAGCCGGCGCGGCAGCCTACAACTGCCCCACGGCCATGTATTTCGAGGCTGAATGCCGCAAGGGTGCCTTTGCCGGTTACCAGCTGGATAGGACCGCGAAAGCTGGCTACTCGGGCTCTGGGTACTTGGAAAGCGCGGCGACGAGCCTGGACGTGAATACCAGCACGGATGAGGCCACGTACTTCTTCGAAACCGGAGCCAGCGCGTACAACTTCTTTTTCCGGATTCACAACAACGCCAATGCCTCGCAAGACTCGTGGTTCTATCGCGTGGACAGCGGCGGCTGGACGGCGATGAACAACACGAGCGGCCTCGGCAGTGGCTTTCGTTGGGTGCAGGGCACGGCTTCGGCGACGTTGACTCGCGGCGTGCATACCCTGCGCATCAGAAATCGCGAAAGCGGCTTGAGCGTCGACAAGCTCGCGTTCATCCCAACGACCGTCACCGGCCCATCAGGTACTGCCGCCGGCAACGCGGCCGTCAATTGCGAGCCCTTTCAGACCATGTCCGACTGGACCTACGGCGTACAAGATGTCGAGTACGAAGCAACCCACCTCGCTTACATGGCCGCTCACGGACCGCACATGCTGCCTCATCACAACCAATGGCACACGCTCAACGGCGCGGGCGGTCAGAACGGTCGCGGCAGCGGGACTGCTTTCCTCGGCTATCACCGCGCGATGATGAACGACTTCCGGCGCTTCGCCCTCGAGACGAACGGCCGAATCCCGCTACCGATCAGCACGACCGGTGAGACGCTCAACATGCTGGGTGATGCGTATGACGCGCTCGAGGCCGCCAACCTGCTCACCGAATACTATCCGCGACAAGCCACGTCCGTCGTCAACGTGGGCATCGCCAGCTATCTCACGCTATCCGGAGCGCCTGATGCCAAGTTTGCCAGCACCGTCAGCATCTGCCCGACTGCGATCTACTGCCCAGGCTCGGAGATCGTTTACGACAACCTCGCAGACTATCCCGATCTCGATAGGCTCGGTCGCGCCATCGGCTCCGAGTACCACGGCTGGTTCCACAGCGCGGTTGGAGGCACCATGGGCACGAACTATTCACCCGCCGACCCCGTGTTCTACGGTTGGCACGCCTTGATCGACAAAATCGTCGACGCATGGCTAGCGACGCCGAACGGTCAGGCTTGGAAAGCCGCGAACCCAACTCACCCCTTCCTGGTCCCCGGCTTCACCAACCACCACGGCTGGGACAACTTGGACCACGTGCCGGACTGAGCCTTTGACACGATTCGCGCGGCGAGCCCGTCTAACCAGCGCCTCGCCGCGTGCGCGTAGGCATAGATGCCCGGACAGCGCCGGCGCCATCAGCGCCCCGCGCGCCTCGGAGGCCCGGGCAAAGTAAGCCGAACCCCGTCATCTTGCACGAGATGCGCCATTCGTCGGAAGCGCACCACAGCCCGTGTGCGGCACGGCTTTGAATCAGCCGCGCGCGGAGCGCTCGTTGCGATCCAATCCGGAGGGACGCGGCACAACGTTCGCGTCACCCCCCACCCATCGTGCTCGAGGCGGGGCGGTCGGCAGCGCAGCCTCCGAGCTTGCTGCACGCCGACCGTCCTGTCCCGCTTCGCTCCCTCAGGGCGCGAAGTCTGCGTTATCCCAACCGTGGTGGTTCGTGAAGCCCACCGCCAAGAACGGGTGCGTCGGATTCGCGGCAGCCCAGGCCTGCCCGTTCGGCGTCGCCAACCAAACGTCCGCGAGGCCGTCGATCAAACCGTGCCAACCGTAGAAGATCGGATCCGCGGGCGAGTAGAAGCTGCTCATCGTCCCACCCACCGCAGAGTGGAGAGAGGCGTGGTATTCGAAGGCAATGGCTTGGCCCAGCGTGTCCAGATCCGGCATATCACCGATGCGCGTGTAGTTGTTGACGCCCACCCACACTGAGGCGCTCAACCAATTGGCGCTCGGAGTGGCATTGACGGTCAGGTAGCTCGGAAGCCCCCAATCGGTCATTTGGTCGTTATCCCGCGGAGCGTATTCTTCGCTGAAGCCGGCCGCGCTGAGCGCTTGCATGGCATCGCCCAACCAAGACGGAATCACCCGACCAACGGTGCTGATCGGCAGGGCATGCCGACCGTCATTTTCCATCGCGAACTTGCGGAGGTCATTCATCATGGCGCGATGAAACCCCATGAACGCGGTGCCGCTGCCCGGGCCGTAAATGCCGCCGGGGCCGTTCAGGAGGTGCCAGTCGTCGTGCACGGAGAGCATGTGGTCGCCGTGCACGGCGAAGTAGTTGGCGTGGGTGTCGTAGTAGTCGCCCACCTCGAAGTAGTCCCAATCGGACATCGTTTGGAACGGCTCGCAGTTGACGCCGGTTCCGCCCAGACTGGTGCCGGAAGGGCCGGTTGCCGTCGTGGGCACGAACGCCAGCTTGTCTACGCTGAGCAGCGCTTCGCGGTTCTTGATGCGGAGCGTGTGATCCCCTCGCGTGAGGGTCACCGACGCCGAGCCCTGCGCCCAGCGCCAGCCGCTGCCAAGGCCGCTCGTGTTGTTCATCGTGACCCAAGGCCCGCTATCGATGCGATAAAACCATGAATCGTTGTTCGCGTTCGAGTTGTTGTGGATGCGGACGAAGAAGTTGTAGGCGCCACCGGCGGACTCGAACGGGTACA
>JAQSWN010000226.1 GCA_029266615.1 Polyangiaceae bacterium | reverse complement strand
AACGAAAGGTCGGCTACGCGTTCTAGCTGGGAGTCTAGCGACGTGCGGTTGTGGAGCTGGGTCAGGGGGTCCAGCGCCGCGCTCTCACGGGCCTCGTTCAACTCGGCTTTGAGCTTCGCTATCTTTTCGCTCAGGAGCTGCATCTGCTCCTGCTGCAGCTTCTTGCGTTGATCCATGACGTCCGTCACCACCTGGACGACGCCCTCGGCCTCGCGGCGGATGATGTCGGCGTCGTTGGCACCGAACGCTGCGACCAAATTGCCGAGCTGAGCGCCCACGCGCGCGTCCGCCGCGCGGTCCTCGCCGACGGTGCGGGTCAGGCAGCGCGCGAAGGCGTGCACCGCTTCCCGGAGGTTGGCGACGCTGGACGTGACGTATTCGCGCTCGTGCGCGCGGTGCGCGGCAAAGTAACGCCGCGCGCCGCCGAAGTCGCGGCGCGGGGGACCGCCCTCGACGCCCAGGCTCTCGCCCATCGAAATTTTCCGCGCCCAGCCGTCGCACTCCTCGCGCGTGTCCTCTGCGGGCACGTTGGGGGTCTCGAAAGAATGCTCGCCGAAGGCGCGAAGCATCGCGACCACCGTATCGATGGCAGCGTCGAGGTCACGGCTCTCACGGCCCGGGTTCTGGCTTTCCGAGCTCGTCTGAGGAGGCGCGGAGGGACCAGCGGGGGGGGCGTTCTTCTTCCAGAACATGTGTCTCGGTAGGTACGAACGGCGCAAATTCTCCGAAGTTCAGCGGAAATTGCCAATGCTCCGCGATGGTGGCCCTTCAGATCGTCAGGTAGCATCCGTTTGTACGGCGAAGGAAACCGGCACGTTGCTGCCCCGCTCACCGGACTCACTCAGACTTTCCTCCACTCCTCCCATCGCGGAGCGAGCGGGGCGCGTGCTCGTGGTCGAGCCGGAGACCGAGCGCCGCGCCATGCTCCGCGCGCTCCTCGAGCACGAAGGGTACGACTGTGTGTTCTTACCGGACGGCGACGAGCTCCTGCGCCTCACGGCGGAGTACGAGCCGGACCTCGTCCTGCTCGCTGCGGACCTGCCGACCATGAGCGGCCTCGAGCTCGTCGGCGACCTGCGCGCGATGGATCCGCGGCTACACTATCCGGTCATCTTGCTCGGTACGGCCGCGGACGAGGAAGAAGTCGCCCGCGGGTTGCTCGCGGGAGCGGACGACTATGTGCCGGATCCGGAGCGCCAGCAGGAGCTCCGGGCTCGCATCCGCGTGCAGCTCCGCAACAAGCGCTTTTACGACGCGCTCGCGCGCGTGCGCAGCGAGCGCGACACCCTGCGCCGCGATTCGCAAACCGATCCGCTCACCGGCCTCTTGAACCGCCGCTCGCTACAGGGCGAGATCTTGGCGCGTTGCGAAGCGTCCGAGCGCTTCGGGGTGCTCTTCATGGATCTGGATCACTTCAAGTCCGTGAACGATCGCTTCGGTCACGAGATGGGTGACCGCGTTCTGGTCGCGGTCGCGGCCGTGCTGAAGACCGCGCTCCGCCCGGGCGATTTGGTGGGCCGCTACGGCGGCGAAGAGTTCGTCGGGGTCGTTGCCAGCGCCGGTCCCGAATCGGCGCGCCTCGTCGCGGAGCGCCTGCGAAGGAGCATCGAGGCCATGCTGCCGCCCAAGGGCGGTCCGGCGAAGCTCACCATCAGCATCGGCACCACCGTTTTCGACCCGCGCCAGGGTGACGAGCGCATGGAAGACCTTCTGCATCGCGCGGACATGGCGCTCTACGCGGCGAAGCGCACGGGCCGCAATCGCGTCGTCCTGGTCGCACCCGGCCAGAGCCTGCCCGAGGCGGTCGAGCAAGACGCCCGCGGCTCCGCCAGCATGAGCATCCCGTTCACGACTCCGCCGGAGGCGCCCCAGACCAGCGTGCTGCCCATCAACGACATTCCTTCGCTGCCGCTCGAGAGGCTGCGTTCCGGATGAGCGCGCAGCCCTCGCTATCCCTCGCGCCTGGCCTCGACGAGAGCGAAGTCCTAACCGCCGAGCCCGCCGTCAGCCCCGAGGAGTCCGCTCTGCCGGAGCTGGAACGGGAGCTGGTCAAGCGGCTGCGGACGGGGCGCGCTGCGCTGCCGGTGCTGCCCGCGGTCGCTCAATCCGCGATCCGCCTCGCCAACGATCCTGACGCACGCATCACGGATCTCGCGGGCTTGGTCGACACGGATCCGCCCATCGCGGCGCGCTTCATGTCGGTGGCGAACAGCGTCATCTATTTCCGAGGTTGGGTCACCAGCTCGACGCAGTCCGCGATTGTTCGCCTGGGACTGGCGAGCACGCGGGATCTCTTGTTCCAGGTAGTGTACGCGAGCACTTCCGGCGGGCTACGGCGCTACCAGAGTGCCGTGCAGGCGTCTTTCCGACGCAGTGTCATCGCCGCGCACGCCGCGCGTGTGACCTCGCGCGAGCTGTCGATCGGCAGCGAGTACGACTACATGAGCGGGCTCTTGCACGACATCGGAGAGTCGCGGGTTCTCCGCATTTTGGACGGCATCACCGCTCCGTCTACGCCCGCCCTCGTCGAGGACCTGGTCGAAAAATACCACGAAAGCGCCGGCGCCGAGGTCGCAATGGCGTGGAAGCTGCCGACCGAGATCGTGGACGCCTGCGCGGCGCATCACGATCCCACCGCCGCATCAACGCCGCACGTGCGCCTGGTCATGATCGCCGACTGCATCGTGAACGCGCTCGAGGCCGAAGTTGGGCAGGAAAAGCGTGAGCTCGACTTCGAGCCATTCGATCGCCTCCTCGTCGATCCGAGCATCGCGCGTCGCCTCATCGAAAAGACGCGCCCCTTCGCCGCCCCCGAAGACCAAATCTAACGCTGCTTGGCTCGGCTCCCGAGATCTCACAGGAGACGGGAGGTACGGGAGGTTGTTGGGGATCGCGCTGCCGCCGGCGAGTCTGTTGCCGCCGCCGAGAGTGAGACTTTCTTACAGGAAGATCCGGAGATCGGACGGGTAGAAAGCCGAGACTTCGGGGGATCGCGCTGGCGCCGGCGAGTCTGTTGCGTCGTGGCGGGCGGCCCCGTCTTGTGAAGCCTCGTCAGATTGAGCTCGCGGCGCCGCCGGCGAGGCGGATGGCTCTTGGCGTTGTCGGGCTCGGCGCCGCGGAACGCCTGATAGCGCTGCGCGCCGTAGGCGCGGCGAACCCAATCACTCTCGCTCCCGCACCTCCCGCCTCCTGTACAGCCTCGGGCTGGGTCAGCGTCGTCGTCCGTCAGTGTAGGGCGTCGAGCTTGCCGGTGAGCAGGGCGGCGTTTTTGGATTGGCCGAAGCGTTCCACGGGCGCGCCGAAGAGTTGGGCGATTGAGACGAGGAGGCGGTTGTTGGGGACGCCTTCTTGCTGCTTCTTGCCGGTGCGAAGGTCCAGGTAGCGCCCTGTTTTGAGGCCGAATTCGCTTCCAGCCACGAGCAAGGTCGGAACCTGCCGCGAGCTGTGGCGGGCCGGGTCGCCCATGTCGCTCGAAGTGTGCACGAGCGTGGTGGGCAGAGCGCCCGCTTCGTCCAGCCGCTGCAGCAGGCGCGCCACCTTGCCGTAGGTGTACCGGTTCTGGATGCCGAGCTTGCGCCAGCTCTCCGGCGTTCCGGCGTGTGAGTCGTCCTTCGCGTCGTAGCGGTGGGCGACTTCTTGGTGCACGTCCTCCGGCATCTCCGTGAACACTTTGCTTCGCGTGAGATCCGCTAAGTAAAGCGTGGCGACGCGGGTCAGGTCACAGCCGATGGCGCGCGCCAGCAAGTCCACTTGCAGATCCGTGATGGCGTCGAAGTATGGCTCACCGCCGCCGTAGGACTTGAGACGCTCGAAGGCTTGCGGTGCGTTGGGCGGCGTACAGGTCCGCTCCACGTGCGTGAGGCGCTTTTCGATTTCTCGGAGGGCGGTGGCGTGCTGCTCGAGCTTCACGCGTTCGCTCTTGGGGGCGCGCCGCGAGAGCCGCGCGAGGTCCTGCCGCACGCCGTCCAATACGCTTTTTCCGGCCTTTCGTGCGTGCTCGACCTCTTCCGCGCCCATGCCGAGCGGCGCGCCGAACAGCTCTGCGTGTACGCGCACGGGGTCTATCCATTTCGGCACCGGGGTGCCGCCGCGGGACCAACTGATGTTTTGGCCGACTTCGGTGCTGTCGCTCCCGACGCCGAGCACGAGGCTGGTGTGCGGCGTGTCCGCGCCGAGCCCGTGCTCCACCGCGAGGTACTGGTCCAGCGAAGCATTCTTACCGTCCGCTCCGCTGCCGGTCAGGATGACGCGCGAGCCGTCGTGCCCGGTCGTTCCGACCTCGATGCCGGCGCTCAAGTCCACGCCGTCCAACACGAGCAACTGGTCGCGGAAGCTGCGGCCGTAGCGCGCCGCGTCGTCGAACGGAGCCAGCGTCGAGCCTTCGAAGGAGATGTCGAAGCTCGTGCGTGGCTGCCATAGCTCGTGCGCGCGGCCATGGGGCGTGAAAACGGCGACGTAGCGGCGTGGCGCGGTCGCCTTGGGCGCGCCAAAGCCCTCCGCTTCGCGCGCGAGGAAGGCGCCGGTGGCGCCGAGCGCGGCGAGGAAGCGTCGCCGGGATAGGACGCTCACGGTGAGCGCTCCTCGCGTCGCACGAACAAGTCGCTGACGATGTAGGCGAGCAGCACGTCGAACAGATTATCACGCTGCTCTTCCGGCAGCTGCGAGCGCAGGCTCAAAAAAGCCGCTTCTACGCCTTCGTCCGCTTGAGCGCTGAAGTAACGGAAAGCGTGACGCGCAAAACACTCGGAAATGACGGGAGACGTCAGCAGCTCCTGGGTAAGCGCGGCGCTCGACCCGACCTCGTGCGTCTCCGTCGCGCCTTGCCCGAGCCGCACCTTGGCGTGAGCGTTCACGGGTTTGCCGTGGTCGACGCGCTGGGCGGAGCCGCTCGCGTCGAATGACTCGAAGGTAAAGCCGATCGAATCCAGCGTGTCGTGGCAGGAGGCGCAGCCCGGATCCGAAACGTGCTGGCTCAGCCGTTCGCGGTTCGTCAGCTTGGGGGACGGCGGAGGCATGACTACTTCCAGGCCGATCTCCGCCGGGCGCTTGAGCCGCTCGCAGAGCAGCTTGCGCATCACGAAGTCCCCCCGCTTGACGGGGCTCGTCACGTCCTCGTGAGCGTGCGCGGCAAGGAAGCTCGCTTGTTGCAGCACACCCAGCCGGCCCGTGCCGCGCAACGAGGCTCGCGGCCCGTACGTGGCAAGCCCGTAGAACCGCGCCATCTCGGGGCCCACGGAGGCGAAGCCGCTCCCGAGCAAAGCGTGCACGGAGGCGCCGCCATGAACGAACACTTCGTCCACGTAGCCTTCGGTCTCGGCCAGCATGAACGGTTTGAGGGCCTCGTAGCTCGGATACTTTTCCGTGTTCTTGGCGGTGCCCAGCAGCCCGTCCACCTCCAGCCACTCGAGCGCGAAGCGCCGGAATTGAAAACGCGTGTCCGACTCCGCGAGCAACCGGCGCGCGTGGTACGCGCGTTGGTCCGCCCGGGCGAGCTCTCCCCGGCGCGCGGCCGCGAAGAGCTCGGCGTCGGGCGGCCCGCCTTGCAGCAAGTACGAAAGCTGCGAAGCGAGCTCGTAGTTCGTGAGCCGTGGACCGAGCTCCGTAACGTAGAGGAAGCTCGCGGATTCCAGCAGGCGGCGCAGCAACGTGCCCAGAGAGCCCGCAGACTCGAGCAGCGCTGCGAGCTCGCTCACCTCTTCGGCTTCGAGCGGGCGGCGGAAAGCGCGCTCTCCGAGGCTTTGCGCCGCTTGCTCCCGGCACGTGGGCGCCGAAAAGTCTCGGCACGGCAGCGAAGGCTCGAGCGCGCGAGCTGCGTCCGGTACCAAGGAGCCGACGAGCGCGGAGTAGCGCGTGGCCCACGTGCTGGACACGTCCTGCGCGGCGTTGCGTGTGTAGCCTTCTTGCCGGACGTCTGGCGGGAGCTCGCGCTCGAACGCGACTTCAGTACCGGTGAAGGCCGCCACGCTGCGCTCGACCTCCCAGTTGCTAAGGCGCCGCGCGCGCATGGGCAGGAGCTTTGCGTCCGGGGCGAGCGTGACGCGCGGCGTCCCCGCTGGAGCGGCGCCGCGCTGACAAGCGAGGGTGCTCATCACCGAGCCGAGCAGGAGCAGCGCGGAGCCGAGCCGGAACATGCGTTAAGGCGCTACCTTCGGGATGAGCTCCACGTCGTCCAACCAGAAGTCGATGGGGAGGGACTTCACATCCACGTTGAAGGTCACGTTGACGACGCGCTCGGGCGTGAACCGCGCCTCCGTGCCCCAGCCTCCCTGCTGCATCTTTTCCCAGCGCATTTCGTAGCTCTCCCACTTTTCACTCAGCAGGAAGAGCTTGCCGTGGGCGTCGTAACAGCGGTCCGCGCAGCTGCCGCCTTGGTCCTTCGGGGTCACCTCCGGCACAGCCAGCTTCACGTGCACGGAGCCGGGGCCCTTGGCCCGGAAGCGCACCCCCGCGAAGCCCGACACATTGAGTGGGCACTTCAGCCCCTCTTTCGTCCAATTCAGCGCGGCGCCCCAGACGACGCCCCAGTTCTTTTCGCCCGCGGCCGTGAAGTGCACGGCGTAGCGGTTCTCTTTCGTCGCCTCGGCGGGCGGCAGCAGCTCCGCCACGAAGGGCGTGTTGGGCGTGATGGTCGAGCCCTCCGTCTTGTCACTCGCGGCGAACCAGTAGCCGTCGCGCTCGAAGCCTTTGAAAACGTGGTCGTCCCCGTCCTCGAAGTCGTCGATGAGCTGCGCGTCGCTGAGGGGAGCGCTCTTGCCGCAAGGACCGAGGGCGTCCGGGCTGCCAGCGCCCGCGGGAAGAGGCTTCTCGGAAAGGCCTGCGACCTGGGCCCCCTTGCCGCCAAATACGGCGGGCTCCGCGGCTTTTTGTCCGCCGCAGGCGGAGGCGAGGGCGCAAAGGGCGAGCGCGAGCGGGCGAAGCTTCGTCATACCCGCCGAGAGCTTAGCGCAAAAAATAGCGTCGCCACGTACAGTTCGCTTCCGATCGCTTTCGGAAACCCGCCGCGGTAGGCCGCTGCTCCAGGAAGGCTGCGCGTTCGGCAGCCCTGCCCAGACTCAAACCGTGCGCAAGTCGCGCTCGTTCCAGCCCATGAGGTAGAGCAGCGTGTCCAGCCGCTCGTGGTGGTTGAGGGAGAAGCTTGCCACCTCTTGCAGCTTGGGCTTGGCGCGGAACGCGATGCCGAGGCCCGCCGTCTGCAGCATCAAAATGTCGTTGGCGCCGTCGCCGATGGCGATGCTCTGTTCCAAGCGACAGCTATAGACCTGGGCCATATCCTTGAGGACTTGCGCTTTGCGCTCGCCGTCCACGATCGCGCCGCGCACGCGGCCGGTGAGCTTGCCCCCTTCGACCTCGAGCTCGTTGGCGAACGCGAAATCCAAACCGAAGCGCTGCTTGAGCACGTCCACGAAGAAGGTGAAGCCGCCGCTCACGAGCCCGATTCGATACCCGAGGCTCTGGAGCTTCTTGACCCACTGCTCGGCCCCGGGCGTGAGCTCGAACTTGTCGATGAGCGAGCGGGCACGCTCGAAAGGTAAACCCTCCAGCAGTTTGACGCGCTCGGTGAGGGCGCCTTTGAAGTCGATCTCGCCCCGCATGGCACGCGCGGTGATCGCCGCGACTTGTTCTTTGACGCCGACCAGCTCTGCCAGCTCGTCGATGAACTCGCCCTTCACGAAGGTCGAGTCCACGTCCATACACACGAGGCGCTTGGTACGACGGAAGATGTCGTCCTTCTGCACCGCTAAGTCCACGCCTAGCTGCATGCCGAGGCGTAGGAGCTCGCCGCGTAGCGAGGCGAGCTCGAAGGGCTTGAGATCCGTGCCGGAGGGCAGATCCGCAATGAGCTCCAGGCCGTTGAGCTCCACGTCCGAGAGCGAGCGAATCTCGCGGATGTTCATGTGGCGCTCGGCGAGGAAGCGCGTGATCTCGGCGGTGGCTTTGCCGGTGGAGAGTGGACCGAGCAGCGTGACCGCGAGGGCCGGAGCTTCCGACACCTCTGCCGACTCCGCAGCGTGCTTGAACGGCATCACTTCCAGCCGCAGCCCGAGATCCGCCACCGCGAACAGAATTTTCCGAAGCGCGTACGAGTTCTTCGGCAGGTCGACCACCGCGGACAGCATGAGGTAGCCGTTCAGTACGGACTGGCCGATGTTGATGAGGGCCGCGTCCTCTTGAGCGATGATCTCGGTGAGCCGCGCGGTCACGCCGGTGCGGTCCGCGCCAGCAATGTGGAGCACGAGGCGGTCGGGGTGCTCGGTCTTGGTCATGGGGCCGCTTAACATGGCAGGGCGGTCGTCCGCCGCAACGATTTGCGGCCGTGGTTCCCATCTGCCACCTCCACGCCCCTATCCGTCCGGGCGCGCTCGGTACGCGCTTGCGCTCGGCGCGCGCGTGGCCGAAAGTACTCGGCTCGTGCTGCACCGCATAACGCGCTTTATACGCTTCGAGAGCGGCGGTTTCGCAGCGCTCGTGACTGTGCTCGTGGCTACGCTCTGGGCCACGGCGTCTTTCGGCCAGGTGCCCAGCGCGAACGCGCAGGGTAAAGCGGCGGCGGCGGCCGTCGCGCCGGTGGCTCCGGCCAAGGCGGCTCCGGCCGTGGCCGCGCCCATTGCTCCCCCGTCCGGGTCCGCATCGGTCGAGTCGGCGTCGGGCGGTGCGGGGGGCGAAGGCGGCGCAGGAGGAGCTGGCGGCGCCCCGTCGAGCGACGTCGCGCCGCTCCTCGAAACGCCGCCGGCGTCCCCGACGCCCGAGCCGGAAGTGGAGCCTGACCTGGCCACGCCGGAGGAGCCGCAACCGCCACCGAAGCCGGCGGACGTGCCCACCTTCAACGTCAAGCTCGCGGACGACACCGTGTTCTCGCTGCGCGCCGCGATCGGCGCGAAGACCCCGGAAGTGCGCGCCCGCGAGGCGAGCCAGCAGCTGAAGCGCGCGTACGACGGCGAGCAGACGAGCGACGTGAGCGTGCAGCGCCGGGGGGACTCCGCGCTGCTCGCGGTGGGCCGCACGTTCATCGTGGAGTTGAGCGAGGAGGAAGCCAAGCTCGCGGGTTGGACTTCTTTGGACGCGTTCGCTGCGAGCACCGCGTCTGCCATTCACGAGAAGCTCGTCTCGGATCGCAAACGCGCGGCCATCGCGAAGAGCGCGTTCTCTTTCTCGCTGGTGGTATTTTTTGGCCTCATCGCCTTCTACCTCATCCGCAAGGTAGGGGATTTCGCGGAGCGCGCTCGGCAGTGGGTGGAACAGCGCAGCGACAAAGAGCTCTCGCTGCGCTTCCAAAATATCGAGTTCGTTCGCCCGGCGATGCTCCGCTCCACGGGCGTGCTCGCGCTCGGCACCGTGAAGTGGCTGGCCCAGGCGGGCGTCGCCTACGCGTGGCTCGTCGTCGTGCTGTCGCTGTTCGAATCGACGCGCGGCTATACGCAGAAGCTCACCGGGGTCGTGGTCGCGCCGCTCTCACAGCTGATGACGCGCCTCGCCACCGCGCTTCCGCTGTTGGTGGTGGCGGCGTTGGCGGGTCTGGCCGTTTTCGTGCTGGTCCGCTTCGTGGGGCTATTCTTCGCGAGCGTCGGCCGCGGGGAAGCGGCTCTCGGCTGGCTGCCGAACGATCTCGCCGCGCCGACGAGCGTCATTCTGCGCTCCGGCATCGTCATCGCCGGCTTGGTGTTCTTGGCGCCGATCGTGACGGGCGAGACCGACGGCGTGCTCACCCGAGTCGGCGTGATCGCGCTCGTCGCGCTCGGGCTCGCTTCGACGCCGGTGCTCGCCTCGGGCACGATCGGCGCAATCTGGCTATTCGGACGACGCTTGCGCGTCGGTGAGTACGTGGAGCTCGGCGCTTACCGCGGTCGCGTCTCCGAGGTGAACCTGCTGGAGCTGCGGCTCATCGTGACGGACCGCACCGAGCTGCGCGTGCCGCATCTGCTCACCTTGGTGCGTCCGCTCCGGTTGCTTGGCGCTCGCCCGCGCCTCACGCTGGACGTGTACGTCGCGGCCAGCTCGTCCGTCACCGAGGTGCGCTCGCTGCTCGCCACGGTGGCAGGCAAGGTCGGCTCCGAGCCGAGCGTAGAGATCGTCTCCGCGGATGCGGACGCGATTCGCTTTCGCATCGCCGCGACCTGCGAGTCGCTCGAAGCGCGCACCGCGTTTCACATCGCCGCGCTGGACGCGCTCTCCGGGGCCGGCGTCACGCTCGGGAGAGACCGCGCGTGAGCGACGCAATCTGGCTGCTGCTCGGGCTCTTGCTGCTGGCCTACCTGGGCAGCAACCTGGTCGGCGGTCGAGCCATCCGCGGCTTTGGCCTTCCTTCCGGCTCGGAGTACCTGGTGCTCGGCTTTGCGCTCGGCCCCCACGTGCTCGACGTGCTGGGACGCTCGCTGGCCCACACCTTCGAGCCGGTCGTGCTCGTCGGCACGGGGTGGCTCGGGCTCGTCGTCGGCGTCGGCTACCTACGCGTCGCAGACCGCTACTTGGATCCCAAGCGGGCCGTGGTGGGGGTCCTTCTCGGCGCAATCTCCTGCGCGGCGGTGAGCGCTGTCGTTTATGTCGCCGCGCCGTACTGCGGCTTCACCGGCTTTCGGCAGACGGCGATCGCGCTCGGCATCGGCGCGTGTGCCTCCGCCACTACGCGCCATTCCGTGCGTTGGGTGGTGGAGCGTCACGGCGCGCGCGGTCCGCTCTCGGATTTCGCGGCCGACGCCGCGCGCGCCAGCGCTATCGTGCCGCCGCTCGCGCTCACGGTGTTGTTCGCGCTCGCGCCGGGCGGCTCGCTACCCAGCGTGCCGCGTGCCGATCGTGGGTCGCGCCATCATCACGCTGGCGTTCGGAGCCGGGCTCGGGCTGATCTCCGCTCTGCTCCTCGGCCGCGATTTCCGGCGTGACGAGAGCTGGGGGGTGCTGCTCGGCACCGGCCTGCTCTGCGTCGGCGCGGCAGATCGCGCGGGGCTTTCGCTACTCGGAGCCATGATCGCGATGGGCCTGGTGCTGGCCGCCTCCCGCCACCGCCTGGACATCAAAGCGATGCTCACGCCGACGGAGAAGCCCGTCCTCCTTCCCGTCACGGTGCTGGCGGGCGCCTACGTGAATCTCAAGCTGCCGACGGCAGTTTTCGTGCTCGTCGGTGTGGCCGTACTGGCCAAAGTCGGAGTGCGCGTGCTGCTTGGGTCTGCCCTCCGCGCCGGCCCCGCACGCGGCACGGGAGAAGACTTCGGTTTGAGCATGCTCGCGTCCGGCGGCTTCACCATCGCGGCGGCGCTCGCATTTTCGACGCGCGTTCCCGGCGTCGCGTCCGACGCGGTGCTGCTATTCGCCGTCGTATCGACCGTGCTCGGCGAGTGGATCGGTCCGGCGGCGCTGCGCCGCTCACTGGCGCGTGCCGGAGAGCTGCACGCAGTGGACCCAAGCGAGCGAGAGCGCCCCAGCGACGCACCCCCCAAGCTCGTAGAGCGGGAGAACCACGGATGAGCGGTCATGGTAGCGCCCAAAAAGGTCTCGCGACGCGCGCCGTACAGGCGCTCGCGTTGGCGGTGTCGTTCGGCGTGCTCTTCGCGCTGACTCGTATCGCCCCCGAGATCGAGTCGCGGCTCGGCATCATGACCGCCATCGGCTTCTTGGTCTTGGCCGGCACCTTGCTGAGCGAGCTGCTCGAGCCGCTCGGCTTGCCGCATCTGTCGGGGTACCTGCTCGCCGGTATCGTCGGCGGCCCCCACGTGCTGCACCTGGTCGACCACGAGACGGTCAAGCAACTCTTACCCGTGAACACGCTGGCACTGGCGCTCATCGCCCTTGCGGGCGGGGTGGAGCTGCGCATCGAGACGCTGCGCTCCGTCGCCAAGAGCCTCACGTACGCCAGCCTGATCCAAACCTTCGTGGTGCTGGTCGGCATGGGGGGGATGTTTCTGCTGCTGGCGCGCTTCATTCCCTTCGCGCAGAACCTAGACACTCGCCCGCTCCTCGGCGTTGCCCTCCTCTGGGGCGCTCTGTGCGTCACCCGCAGCCCGTCCGCGTGCATGGGCATCCTGTCCCAAACCCGCGCCAAGGGACCGCTCGCGACGTTCTCCCTCGGCTTCATCATGCTGTCGGACGTCGTAGTGGTCATGATGATCGCCACCGCGATCATGCTCGCGCGCCCGCTCATCACGCCAGGCGCCTCGATCTCGATCGACGACTTCAACGTCCTCGGTCACGAGATCTTGGGCAGCATCTCCATGGGCACGACGCTCGGGCTGCTGCTGGCAATCTACCTACGCATGGTCGGCGGCCAGCTCATCCTCGTGCTGCTGGCGTTGGGTTTCGGCGTCACGGCGGGGCTCAAGTACGTCCACGTCGATCCACTCCTCACCTTCCTGACCGCCGGCTTCGTCGTTCAAAACCTCTCGAACCAGGGGCCCAAGCTGCTGCATGCCGTGGAGCAGATGGGCAGCGTCGTGTTCGTGCTGTTCTTCGCCACCGCCGGGGCGGAGCTAGACGTACCGCTCCTCAAGCAGCTCTGGCCCATCGCGCTCGCGCTGTGCGCCGGACGCACCTTCTTCACTTACGTCGCCGCGCAGATCAGCTCGCGCCTGGCCAAGGATCCGCCCGTCGTGCGCAAGTGGGGCTGGTCGTCGCTCGTGTCGCAAGCTGGGCTCGCGCTCGGTCTTGGCGTGGTCGTCAAAAACTCGTTCCCGACGGTCGGGGACGGCTTCGGCTCGCTCGTGATCGCCGCGGTCGCCATCAACGAGATGATCGGGCCCGTGCTGTTCAAAATGGCGCTCGACAAAACGGGAGAGAGCGCTCGCAGCGCCCCCGCGGCCCGACCCTCATTGCCGCCACCTCCGGAGCCGGCGCACTGACTCGAGCATGCCAGAAATCGGTTAAATATCGATAGCTTAGCTCGCGTGAGCTGAATCCCTACTTTCTCGATAGGGAATTGCTGCTAAGAACGGCGCGCGATGGATCCGATTGTTGCGGTGGCCGGCCTGTTCGTCGGCTTCGTGGTTGGCCTCACCGGAATGGGCGGGGGCGCGCTGATGACGCCCATTCTGGTGCTGCTGTTCAAGATCGAGCCGCTCGCGGCGGTCTCGAGCGACATCGTGGCCAGCATGATCATGAAGCCGATCGGTGGCGGCGTTCACTTCAAGCGGGGCTCCGTGAACAAGCAGCTCGTGAAGTGGCTGGTGATGGGCTCTATCCCGTCCGCGTTTCTGGGCGTCGTGCTGCTCAAGACCCTCGGTGAGGGCGATTTTCTACAAGGCGTCGTGAAGCACGCGCTCGGAGCGGCGTTATTGGTCGTCGCGCTGGGGCTCGTGATTCGCCCCATCCTCGCGCGTTCGCGCAAGCCGGGCGACAGCATGGCGCCGCTGCAGGTGAAGAAGCTGCCCACGTTGCTCATCGGCATCGCGGGCGGCCTCATCGTCGGGCTCACGTCCGTCGGCTCCGGCTCGCTCATGATCATTCTGCTCTTGATGCTGTACCCGAGCTTCAAGCTGTCGGAGCTGGTAGGGACGGACCTCGTGCAGGCGGTCCCGCTCGTCGCCTCCGCCGCGCTCGGTCACATCCTGTTCGGGGATTTCAAGCTCGCGCTCACTGCATCCATCCTCGTTGGCGCGATACCCGGCGTCTTCCTCGGCGCGCACCTCTCGTCACGCGCCCCGGATCACATCATCCGCCCGGCGCTGATCATCGTGCTCCTCGCGTCGGCTTCCAAGCTGCTCGGTGCGAGCAATGTCGTGGCCGCGATCTCGGTCGTCGGCGCGACGCTGCTCATGTTCGCGGTCAGCATGGCGGTAAACGCCGCGGCGCGCCGCAAGGCCGAAGCTCGAAAGCCGTTCGACGCCGCGGCCGCGCGTTAATGCAGCGCACGTGAGGTAGCAGCAACTTTTTGTAAGCCGGCGCTGCCGCAGGCCGCGCGGCTCAGTCCGCTTCCGGAGTTGCGAGGGGCGCCGTCGCGATCGGACCGCGGGTGAGCGCCGGATCGTCTCGCCGGAAGATCTGAGCAAACACGATGAACGCAGCCCACAGCGCGGCTAGGTGGTACAGCATCGGGCCGCCTCCGTGCAGGTGAAAGATCTGACTGGAGATGGGGGGGCCGAGCAGCATGCCGGCGGCGTAAAAGGCGTTGTAGATTCCGGTGGCGCGGCTGTACTCGCGCGTTTGCAGCCCCTGCAGGGCGAGGCTGAGCGGGGAGATACTGGCCAGGCTGGCACCGGCGACGAACACCGCCACCGCCATCGCAGGGAGGCCGTTGAGCCAGACGAAGGACGCGACCATGGTCGTGCCGACGATGGCCAGGATCCGCATCACCAAGAGGTGTCCGTGACGGTCCCCGATACGGCCTGCGAAATTCGTCGCGAGCAGCATGCCGCCGGCGAAGAAGAACGTGATGAGCCGCGTCTGGTCCTGGGGGATGCCCTTCTCGTTCTTCATGAAGAGCGGCAGAAACAGCACGACGCTCGACTGGAAGTAGCCGTAACAGAAAGTCGCAAAGCAAGACGCCTTGATGCGACCTATCAGCACGCCCAGCGGCGCGCGTTGCGTGCCGCCGTCCGCAGCGCTCACGCTGCCGTGCTCCTCCCGGTGTGTGTCCGAGCTCTTGTCCAGACGTAGCGCGACGAAGATGGCCGTCACGATCGTGATGGCTCCGGAGACGAGGAAGATACGCTCGTTGGGCAGCACGTCCGCGGCTAGGAACGCCGCGCCCGAGCCAGCGCCGTAGCCGACCGCGATGGACATAGCGTAGAGGCTCGTGATGAACGCCTTGATGGACCGCTGCGCCCGCGCGAGGAGGATGGTTTCGGACGCGACCCACACGCAAACCGACGCCGCCCCGTCGAAGAAGCGCAGGCCCGCGATGGCCGCATAGCCGGGCGCGAATGGGAAGAGTGCGACGGTTGCCGCGTAAGTGAAGAGCGCCGCCACCAGCACGCGCTTCGCACCGAAGCGGCTCACCAGCTGACCAGAAGCAACCGCGGTGACCATGATGCCGGCCGCGAACCAAGCCGCCAGCGTACCGATCTGCGTCTCCTTGTAGCCTCGCTGATCGAGGAAGACCGCGATCACGCTGATGGCCATGCCGTACGCCGTGCCTAGGCCGAGCGTGGTCAGGTAAATCCTGACCACGTTGGGGTCGTTGATCTTGTCGTGCAGTGCTTTCAGCATGGGGGCTCGGTGAACGTGAACGCGAAAACGCCCGGGGACCTCGCGGCGCCCGGGCGTCTTAGCACGCGTTGCGGTCGGCCTTATTCGGCCGCGGCCGCGTATTCGCGGGTTTCGCTCTTGAACAGCGGCAGAACCTGACCGAGCTTGGCCTTCGCCTTGCCGAGCGCGGCTTCTGCGGCGCCGGGCGCCTTTTCCTTGGCAATGCTGAACAGCTCCACCGCGGCTTCACGCGCGAACGCGGCGGCAGCCTGGGCCTTCTCCGGAGCTTCGCTGCCCGTCTTCAGCGCCGCGTCGCGAAGGCCGACGAGCGCACGCGAAGCTGCGATCGCCAGCAGCTCTAGCTTGGATTTGCCGTACACCTGGGCCACCTCGTACACGAGGTCTGCCGCGGTGTGACCGCCAGCGTGATCCGGCACATGCAAGGACGCCGCGTAACGCGGGTTCTGCTGCAGGAACTCGTGCACCAGCTCGATGGTGAGGCCGGTGTCCTTGAGCGCGACCTCCAGCTCCGCCTGCGCGGCCTGCTTGGCCTTGAACAGGTACATCTGCACACGGCTCTGGAAGTTCACGGCGCCGTCGCCGCTCGTCTCCACCGCGCAGAAGATGGTGCCCGGGAAGCGCTCGGTGATGAGCGACTGGACGCCGTCGCTCACGCTGGAGCTCGGCATGCAGCCGAAGGGCTTCACGCTGAGCGTCATGGTGGCCTTGTTCTTGACCACGTTGAGGATCAGCTTGCCGACCTCCATGTGGCCTTCGCCGCCGCGGAGGTCGTTGTTGTAGAAGGGCGCGGCCACGTCCGCGACCGCGTCCATGTCCGGCAGGTGGTAGCCGTAAAAGCCGCCCGCGTGCGCAAAGGTTTGGAAGGCAGCGCGGAGGGCTTTGTCCCCCGCCCACAGGCCAATCTTCCGCAGGAACACGCCGTACTCACCGGCGTCGGCGAGGCCGAGCTTCGCGTTGTCCGCGCCGCGGAGGAGGGCGCGGTTCTTCGTGTCGAAGCGGACCTCCCAGATGTTGTAGAGGATCCACGCGGTCACGAACTGGATGTCGCACTCCGCGCCTTCCTTCTCCAGGAAGCGCTGCAGCTGGTAATTGCCGTCACCCTCGGTGGTCATCGCCCAGAACTCGCCGATGATCGCGACCTTCGGCTTACAGCGCGTGCGGTCGACCTCGACCTTCTTGAACAGCTCTTTGGACTTGAGCAGGGCGCGGAGGATGCTTTGCTTGTTGAGCAGCGCGTCGTAGCAAATCTTCTTCGCTTCTTCGATCGCCTTGTCCGTGCTGCCGGGGACGACCTCGTACGGACGCAAGCGGTAGCCGATGCCGTTGATCACGTCGCCCGCGATCAGCCCCTTGAGCATGCCCATGAAGAACGGGGCGTTCAGCTCCAGGCCGCTGGCCTCACCGGTGGCCTGCGATAGGCCGCCTTGCTGCTGGAACAACATGACGCGGAAACCGTCGAAGCCGGCGTCGCGCAAGGCCTTGCGGTACTCGGTCACGTACATGCCGAAGCGGCAGGGCCCGCACGCGCCGGCGGTGAGGAACACGTACTTGTCGACGATGTCCTTGGTGGAGACGCCGCGCTCGTCGCGCAAGTACACGAGGTACTTCACCAGGTTGCCGACCGTGAAATACGTCGGGTTACACTGGCCGCGGTTGCCGAACTCTTTGCCGGCGCGGAGCGCGTCGTAGTTCGGCGCGTCCAGCGGGACGGTGTTGTAGCCGAGGCTCGTGAAGGCGCCCGAGACGAGGTAGTCGTGGGCCATGGTGAGGCCGCCGATGAGCAAGGTGATCTTGCTCTTCTCGGACTTGGTGAACTGCAGGTTCGCCATGTCCTCCAGCCACCGCTGCTCGATCTCGAGACCGAGCTTCTCGCGCTCCGAGTCCTCGAATGCCTTGAGCTCGGCGTCGATGTCGAGCATCACGTCCTGGCCGACGAGCGGCAGCTTCTTCTTGGTAGTTCCGAGGTCGATCTGCTGGGTCATGCTAG
>JAQSWN010000225.1 GCA_029266615.1 Polyangiaceae bacterium | reverse complement strand
GTGGGCTGGACTTGGGTCTTGGCGCGGGCCACGGCGGCGGAGGGGCCGGGGGGACCGGGGGCGGAGGTGGAGCGGCAGGCGCGGCGACCGCGGGCACCAGCGGGGGCGGCGCAGGAGGCACCAGCGCGGGCGGCGGGAGCGGCGGCATGAAGCCCGCCGGAATGTGCACGCGAGCGGCCGGGAGTGACGCGGACTGCGCCGACTTCTGGGCGGAGGAAGGCTACACGCAGGCCTACGCTTGCTCAGACCGCTCCGCGGCCACGCAGTTGCCCCGTACGTTGGGCAAAGAGTGCGCGAGCGTCAACTTCGTCGCCGGCGCGGCGTATGGGGCGTGCTGCCTGCCAGTTCCCTAGCCTAAGCTTGGCGCGATGGTTCACGTCCGTCGCGCAGAGCAAAACAAGCAGCCTGGCGTCTGCTACGCGGTCACGACGGACGGCCTGGAGCTGCCCGTCGTGGACGTGACGCACCCCGCGTTCGCGGTTGAGCTCAGCGAAGACAACCAGGCCCGCCTCGTAGCGCGTTTTCTGGAGGAGCAGCGTCGCTTCGCGCGCTTACCCGGCTGGTTGCGGCTCGTGATGATGCGCTTCTTTCTGCGTGGCTCGCGCATCGCGCGGGGCCTGCGGCGCGCGGAGGGGACCTTCCTCGACGGGATGACGACCTACCTCTTCAAGCTCGGCCCGCAGAACTTGGGATCTTACGCGGTGCCGGCTGATCGCGTCATTTTGCGCAGCTTGCCCGCCATTTCCGTGCGCTTGCGAGTTCGGGACATGGCGCGCCTGCTCGCCGATGAGTTGGCGACGCGGCTAGCCGCAGAGCCTGGACGACCGCTCTGCTTCATCAACATTGCGGGCGGTCCAGCCATCGACAGCTTGAACGCCCTCATCTTGCTCCAGCGCGAGGCGCCCGAGAGCTTGCACGGTCGGCGTGTCGATATTCGCGTGCTGGACGAGGACGACGGTGGACCTGCTTTCGGAGCACGTGCGCTCGTCGCCTTGCAAGCGCGCGGCGCGCCCCTCGCAGGGCTCGACGTTCACTTCGAGCACCGTCGCTACGACTGGCGAAGCGTCGATGGGCTCGGCGCGGTTTTGGAGTCGTCACGGGTGGAAGGCGCAGTGGTGGCGGTCTCTTCCGAAGGCGGGCTCTTCGAATACGGCTCGGACCGCGACATCGTGGAAAACCTGCGCGTGCTTTCTGCAGGCACGCACGCGCGGGTCTTCGTCGTCGGCTCGGTCACGCGAGACGACGACGTGATTCGCACGCTCAAGCTGACCAGCACCGCCGCTACCAGGCCGCGAGGCCTGGCCGCATTTTCGCGCCTCGTCGGGGGTGCGGGCTTTCGGGTGGTGCGCTCGGTGGCCCGGCCGCTGAGCGATCAGGTAGTCCTGGTACCCGACCCGAACGCGGCTTATGCCTGACCGTCCAACCCGGTAAGAATCGCCTTTACGGAGCGGGCCTTCTGATGAAGGCTTTGGCCGGGAGAGAGATGATGCGCTGGTCGGTTGGGCTATTTTGGTTATCTTTCGGCGCGGTGGCGTTGCCGGCTCGAGCGCAAGCTCCTGTGGCTCCGTCGACGGCGTCCACGTCCGCGTTTCCGGCAGATGCGCCCGCGACCGAGCCGCCCGTGGGCGAGCCGTTGCCGGCCCCTCCGTCGCCGTCGCCGACGCCAACGCCAACGCCAACGCCGCCCGACGCTGCGCCGCCCGTTGCGCCTCCTGCGGCTCTGAATGCGTCAAGCAGCGGCCCACCCTCAACCGCGCTTTCGACACCAACTCCGCCTCCGGAGCTGGACACTCGCTCCAACCGCGAACGCCGGCCGTTCTTCATCGGTGGGGAGCTGGGCTGGAATGGTCTGTCGGGGCTGGGCGTCAACTTTAGTTACCACCCCCACCCCCACGTCGCCCTGGATACGGGCGCGGGGCTTTCGCTCACCGGCTGGCGAGCGAGCTTTCGGGTACGCGCTAACTTCCTGACGGGCGAGTGGACGCCGTTCCTCGGCGCTGGTCTGAGCTACGCCACGGGCTTGGGGGATCAAGACGTGGAGCTCGAAGCGAAGGGCGAAAAGGCCAAGCTGCGCGTGCTTCCGTCGCCATTCATGCAGATCGCTGGCGGCGTGAACTACACGGGAAGAGAAGGCTTCGTATTCACGGCGACGACGGGCTACTCAATCTTGCTCCGCGATCACAACACGACCTTCAGCTCCGGCTCTATGGACACTTACAACGACGCCAAGGCCATTTACGACGGCGGCCTCATCTTGTCCGTCGCCTTCGGTTACGCCTTTTAGCGCTTGTCAGATTGACAGTCGGCGCGCGACCACGGCGACAAGCCGTCGCGACCAGCCCCGAAGCTCCCGCAAAAGGGGCCCGGCACGACGCTTGCTCCGGGGCGCGGCATGGTTTCTCGAGCCTTCACGGTAACGCTCGGCGCGGTCTCGGCGGCGTTGGGTTTTGGCGGCGCCTACTTCGTACCTCGCGCGTCACCGCCGCCGCGCGTCGTTACTCGCGTCGTGAGCGCAGCGGCGCCACCGCCTCCAGCGCAGCCGCTCACTTCGCAGCCAGCGCCGTGTGCGCTCCCGTCGGCGGCGCCCTCGTCTGCGGCGCCCGTGCCGCCAGCGCCGCGCACGTCACCGATTCAGCGACGCGGGTCTCCGCTCGCTGCATTTCGCTTCGTCGGGCTGGGGCCGACCGGAGGCTTACGGCTCGGCCGCGTCGCCCCCGGGAGCTTGCCGGAAGCGCTCGGCTTACGCTCTGGGGACGAGCTGATCAGCGTGAATGACTTCAAGCTGGCGGACCCCGAACAGGCGCTGAACGCGTACGCGCGCCTTCGGACCGCGGAGCGGCTGCGGCTCGCGGTGAGCCGCGGCGGCGCTCGCGCGGAGCTCGTCTACTTCATCCGCTGAGCGCGATGCGGAGCGCGTTCCACGACGCACGCACGGTCATGAAGCGCTCTTCGCGCTCGATTGAAAGCGCCGCCCGCACCCAGTCGTCCACCGCCGGGGGCAAATCCGGCCGGAGCTCGTGCAAGCTCGGCCGCGGCGCGCCCACGCACTGGCGCATGATCTGCAAGACGCTGTCACCGACGAACGGCGGCCGACCGGCGAGAGCCCGAAAAGCGACCGCCGACAAGCCGTACACGTCGATGCGTTGGTCCAGGTGCTCGGTCGTTTCCTTCCAACACTCCGGCGCGATGTAGCTGGGGGAGCCCGCGACGTGACCCGCGACGGTCACGCTGCGCATGCGCAGGAACTTGGCGAAGCCGAAGTCCAGCAGCCGAACGCTGCCGTCCGTCTGCACGAAGATGTTGCTGGGCTTGAGATCGCGGTGGAGGATGCCCGCGGCGTGCGCGGTCTCCAGCGTGGATACGAGCGGGTCGAAGATGGGCGCCAGATCCGAAAGCCCGAGGCGCGTTCCCCGCTCGACCATGAGGTCCAGAACCGTTTCTAGATTGGAGCCGCGCAAGAGCTCCATGATCAAAAACAGCGTTCTGTCCTCACCCCACACCTGGTGGTAAGCGCGCACGGCGGCGGTGCCGGAGAGCACCGTGAGCGCGTGCACCTCGCGCAGCATGCGGTCCCGCCAAGAGGGGTCCGGCTTCTTGGGTGGCAGAATGACCTTTACCGCGACTTCGTCCCCCATGCGCAGGTCGAGACCGCGGTACACGGCGGCTTGTCCACCGCGATCGATGAGCTCCATCAGTCGGTAGCGCCCGCCCACGACCTCACCACGACGATCGTGAGGGGGAGCGTCCGGCGGCAACTCGCGATTCATGCGCAGCCTCCAGATTAAACAGAATGCTTGGCGGGTGAAATGGGGCGCTGCGTCAGTAACTCCAAAAGCAGATCCTGAAAGGCCGAGACCTTGCTGGGGCGCTGTTTGTGAGGTGGATGTACGAGATGCACGCTGCTGCTGAATACCACCCAGTCCGGCAAGACTCGCACCAACGCGCCGCTTGCCACGTCCTCCGCGGCGACGAACGTGGGCAGGACGCCGAGCCCGCAGCCGTTCCGAAGCAGCTCACGTTGAAAGAACATGTCGTTGCCGCGCACGCGTGGCAGCGCTGTCGTCACGTTTCGGCGCTTGCCACGGGAGGTGCTGAGGGTGAGCGGCAGCGAGCCGTAAGTCACCCAACTGTGCTCGCTCACCTCCGCGGGGCTCCGCGGGGCCGGGTGGCGCGCCAGGTACGCGGGTGAGCCGAACAGCTGCAGCACCACCGTCCCCACCTTGCGCGCGAGGAGCGACGAGCTCTTGGGCTTCTTGGCCGAGAGCCGCAACGCCAAGTCGAAGTCGTCCCGCGCGAAGTCCACGAGGCGGTCGGTCAGCTCCACCTCCACGCGCACGTCCGGGTAGCGTCGCACGAAGCGCGCGATGACTTCCGCGAGTATCAGCGTGCCGAGGTCGTGAGTCGCGCTGAGCCGCAACGTGCCGCTCACGCCCGGCGCCTGCTGGGGCAGGCTCGCGAGCGCGCCGCTCAAAGTCGCGAGCTGTGGAGCGACTCGCTCGAACAGCTCACGCCCGAGCGGCGTGGTCGTCACTCTCCGCGTGGTCCGTTGGAACAGCTCGCGGCCCAAGTGGTCTTCCAGTGCGGCCACGGCGCGGCTGACGGTGGAGCGCGGCACTCCGAGCTCGGCGGCGGCGCCGGAGAAGCTGCCGCGGGCGTGAACGGCCGCGAACGCGCGCAGCAAGTTCAAGTCGATTGGTGCAGCCACGCACCACAGATTCCCATTCTTGCGGAATTGTCGCAACGGTGAAACAAGCGCCATGCTCTTGCCCATGTCAGGTTCTCTCGTCGTCACCGGCGCAGCTGGTAGTTTGGGTAAATTGGTCGTGCAGCAGCTGGTCGCTCAGGGCGCGGCCGAGCGCGTCGTGGCCGTCACGCGGCGAACAGCCGCGCTCGCCGACTTCGCGGCGCAGGGCGTAAAGGTCCGTGCCGGCGATTTCGACGACCCCGCGAGCTTGGAGGCGGCGTTCGCGGGCGTGAGCCGCGCGCTCGTCATCAGCACGGACGCGCTGGATAAGCCGGGCCACCGCGTGGTCCAGCACGAGACCGCTTTCAAGGCGCTGGCCGCGTTAGGAGCTACTCACATCAGCTACACGTCCATCGTTTCGCCGATCGGCTCGCGGATTTTGCTTTCCAAAGATCACGCCGCGAGCGAGGCCGCCCTGGCGCGCACCGGCGTGCCCTTCACGGTGCTGCGCAACAACGTGTACAGCCAGATGATGCTGGACGGCGCCAAGCGCGCGCTCGCGTCCGGCAAGCTGGTGGACGCGCGTGGCAATGGCAAGGTCGCCTACGTCTCGCGCGAAGATGTCGCCGCGGTCGCCGCAGCCGTCCTGCTCGCGCCGCCGCCCGGCAGCCAGTTGCTGGACGTCACGGGCCCCGAGTCGCCGAGCGGTTCGGACGTAGCGCGGCTGATCTCCGAAATAGGCGGGCGCCCCGTGGAGCACCAATCGATTCCGCTGGAGGCCCTGGTAGACGGCATGGTGCAACACGGCTTACCGCGCCCGATGGCCGAGATTTACGCGTCGTTCGACGCGGGTTTTGCGGCGGGCGAGGCCGCCTCCGTGAGCGACACGGTCGAGCGTCTGACCGGCAAGAAGCCGGAAAGTCTCGGCGACTTTTTGCGGCGAACGAAGGCAGCCTGGGCGGGCTGAGCAGGCTATGCTGCGCCCATGCGTCTGGGTGTGTGGCTCCTCCTACCGCTGAGCTTCGGTGGCTGCTCCGGCGGCTACCCGCTCGAGCCCACGCCTTGCGACGAGCTGTGCCACGTCACCAAGGGTAACGCCTGCCCGGAGGACTACCGACCGGCGGCGTGCGTCGTCACCTGCGAGCAGGGCGACTTCGACGCCGAGCCTTGTCGGCAGCTTTTCGACGCTGTCATCGCGTGCTTCCGTGACTCGCCCGGCGCCGCCGAGCAGCGCTGCGACTACTTCACTCCGTACGAGCAGCGCGCCTGCCAAGCGCAGCAAGAGGCTTTCGGCGTCTGCGTGAGCCTGGTCCAGGGGTACCGTTACGAGTAGGGGCCGCGATCGCGGCGGGCTCTCGAAAACGGACACTCGGAGCGGTAGCTTGCTGGAACGGCCAGTATTGCAAGCTCGGTAACCTCAGCGTGCGAACGGACTCGAGCTTTCTGGCAGCGGTCGCGCGCCAATCTCGAACCTCGCTACGAAGACTCAGTCCAACATGGTGACGGCGATGGGGGCTGCCGCCCAAGCCAATACCAAGAGCTGCTGCCACCACGTGCGACGCCGCAAAATGATGAGGAGCGCGCCGGCGAGGACGCCGAAAACGAGGAAGAAGGCGCCAATCAAGACATCGTCTACGTAATAGATGGCGCCGACCGTAAGCACCGGCATGAGCCACCCGATGACGTTCGCGTTATGAAGCTCGCTCTCCGCGAACGGCCAGCGCATGGACGTGTCGATTGTCGCACCGCGCCTGATCTTGGCCAACGCGGAAACTACGCGGGGGCGGCAGAAGTGTTGCCGTCGTCGGTACGGGTAGGCGACTACCCCACCCGGCCGCGCGCAGGCCGGTGACGGCCGAGCACGGGTTTGGGAGGGGTCGGCCGCGCGCAGGGCGAAGCCCGAGCACGGACGGGGGTGGGCAACTCACCTGGGTGAGCTAGAGGGCGCCTTCGAAGGCGAGGCTGGGGACGGTGACGGGGCCGAGCTCTTCGAAGTGACAGTCGTAAGCGTTGCAGCTGCCGGTGAGCTTTTCCTTGTTCAACGTGGTGTTCAGCACCTCCAGGCTAACACCCCACCACCGATTCGGTTGCTTCAGGTACCAGCGCTTTTCGATTTTGAAGTCCAAGCGCCAGAACGGCGGCGTGCGGGGCGGGTGGCGCGCGGCTTCGATGTAAGCGACCTCGGCGGGAATGCCGGTGTAGAAGAGGACGCGGCCGCCGAGACGCCAGTTTTTACCGAGGTCGTAGGATGCGGCGACGTTGAGGACGTGAGTGCGATCGGTGGTGGCGGGGCCGCTGATGCGCCGCGTGAAGCGGCGCGAGCGCGAGAGGGTGTAGGAGACGAAGCCGCCAATTCGGCGCGAGAGGCTGCGCCGCACCATGAGCTCGAAGCCGTAGGCTTGGCCGCCAGTGCGAAAGTCGAAGTCGTCGCTGGTTTCGCCGCCCGTCTGCTCCAGCTGCAGCAAGCTGATGAGGTCGGTCATATTGAAGAAGGCGCTGTGGAACACGGCCATGGAGCTTTGGAAGCCCGCCGGGAGCTCGTAGTTGAGGGTGACGCTGTGCTGAACCGCGCGCTGCAATCCGCCGGCGAGGGAAGACTTGAAGCCGGGAACAGGGCCGACGAAGCTTGGCGCCTGGTGCACGAGCGCCAGGCCGTGCGTCACTTTGAGCTTCTTGGTGAGCTGAAATTCGGCGTTGATGCGCGGGTCGACGCCGACCGCGACGCGCTTGCCGGAGGCAAAAAGGTCCGCGCGTAGGCCAGGTGTGATTTGCACGCGCGGCGCGACTTGCCAGACGAAGTCCGCGTAGGCGCCGAGCGTGAAGTCGCGGCGGGAGCCGAAGCCGAAGCGCTCGGCCTCCGACTCTTCCTCTTGGGGCGGCGTGATCGGCCCCGGGGGCGGCCCCGTAACTGGTGGCTCGCGCGTCGGCTCGTCGCCGAAGCCGTCGCTATTGCCGTTGCGGAGCTCTTGGGTGAGCGACTCGAAGAGGACGTCGCCACCGGCGCGAAAGCGCACGCCTTCGTCGAGTTGCTTCCAATACTCGGAGCGCCCTCCGATCATGTGGTTGTAAACGTTGACCTCGCCGTCGGCGAAGCCGGTGCGGTCGCGGCCGAGGAACAGCGCGTTGCGCCAGTTGCCCTGACTGATGCGGCGATCCCAACGCAAGTCCAAGCGGTGAAAGTTGACGTCCACGGCCGTGCGCTTGCGCTCGACCTCCCGCTGCACGCCGTTGGGATCGGTCTCGAAGCCGCGCTCCTTGTAGGTGGTGTAGTCACCGGAGCCGAAGCCGAAGATCTCGACCGTATCTTTGGGGGTGAGCTCGTAGCGTACGCGCGCCTGGTAGTCCCAATACCCGACCGAGACGTCGGGCACGACGAGCGACAGCACGAGCCCCGTGTACGAAAAGCGACCGCCCACCATGGCGGAGCCTTTGCCGTTGGCGAACGGCGCTTCGACCATCGCGCCGCTGTCGATGATGCGCACGTTCCACTCGCCGCGCGTTCGATAGCCGGGCGGTGCCATCTCCCCCGCGACGATGGCGCCCGCGAATCGGCCGTAACGCACCGGGTAGGCGCCGGGATAGAGATCCACGCGGTCGATGAAGGCGGGATGAAAAAGGCTCGGCCCGGCTGCGAAGTGATAGAGAAACGGCACCGGGATGCCGTCGAAGTAGTAACCGACGTTTCCGGGCGGGGCGCCGCGCACGTAAAAGTACGGTAACCCGCTCACGATCGGCACGACGCCGGGCAGCGCTTCGATCGCGCGGAAAGCGTCGCCGAACGCGCCCGGCATGCGGCTGATTTCAGTGCGCGCAAGCTCGTGGCGAATCGGAGGGCGATCGCCGACGACGACGATCTCGAGCGGCTTCGGCGCGTTTTTTTCGGTGGGGACCGCGGCGGGCGTAGGCGCGGCCGGCTCGGGTTCTTCCACGACCTCGCGCGGCGGTACGAAGCGCACCAAGAAGCGAATCTTGGCCGCGATGGGCTGGCCGTCGCGCGTCGCCGGTTTGAACTTCCACCGCTGCGCCGCGTCACGCGCGCGGGTGGTGAAAGGCTCGTCCCCCTCGAGCGCGACCGCTTTCGTCACGTCACCGCCGGCGCTGAGGGTGAGCTCGAGCGCGACGCTGGCTTCGCCCTGAGCGCCGCTCGGGTATTCGAGCGGCGTCTCGGTCGGCTCCGGCATCACGATGACGGGCGGAGGCTTTGGCGCCTTGGGCGGGGCGGGTGTAGGTGTAGGTGCCGGCGGCGGTGGCTGCGCCTCCTCGACCGAGAGAGACTGCGCGAAGACGCGGCTCGTCACGCTCCACAAAAGGAGCGCCCACAGCATCGTCCTCCGCGGCACCATCCGGTCACGGGGCTACCACGGAATCGCTACCCCGTTCCATCGCGACGTGGTTGCCCGCGGTGATGACTCCCCGTATGTTTAAGGGAATGTTCGGGGCTCGGTTTCAGGCACGGCTCGGTCGCTTCCAGCGATGCCTAGCCATGCTCGCGGGTCTGACGGGGGCACTCGTGGCAGCACCGGCGAGCGCCAAGACCCTGTATTTCCCCCACCAAGACGCGACTTTTCTGCACCGTTTTCAGCGCAACGGCGGCGCGGCCGTCGTCCCGGAGCAGGCACAGGCGGAGGGCGAGGGGTTACCGCTCGTCGTTTTTCTGCACGGAACGAACCCGACCTCGGAGCCGCACCTTTGGATGGGCGGGCTGCGTGACCTTCGACCGTTGGCAAAGCGCCTGATTGAGAGCCGGCAGGTCGCTCCCTTCGTGCTCGCGGCGCCCAGCCAAACCAAAAACGCCGGGCTCGCGGCCACGGTATGGCAGCACTTCGACTTGAACGCCTTCGTGGACGACGTGGTCCGCGCGACGGACGGCTTGGCTCGCATCGATCGCAAGCGGGTGGTGTTGGCCGGCCACAGCGGCGCCGGCTGCAATCCTCGCGGTGGTTTGGCATCCGATTTTTGGAGCGCGGGCTCGCCGCTGCCGCTCGCGCTCGTCTCCATCGATCCTTGCCTCGATCGCAAGATGGGCGGCGCCTTCGCGCGCCGTCCGACCGAGGTGCCGCTCCTGCTCTGGTGGCAGCCCGCGATTTGGGTGCGCCAACCGGCGAAGTTTCGGGCCGCGCTGCTTCAAGACAAGCCGGAGCAGCGCGTGGACCGCGTGCGCGAGCTGCCGCCGATGGGCGCCAATCCGCACGAAGCGATATTGCCGATCGCCTTCGAGAGCGCGCTGCGCGAGCTACTCGGCACCGAGCAGAGTTAGCGCGGCCGTCCGGCTGCGGCGGTTGTGCTAACGGGAAAGCGAGCACGTGCCTTCCTTGCACTCCGGCGCGAAAAGGAACGCCAAGGCGCGACGTCGATGCGAGAGCGCCAAGAAGAAGCGCTCGGCGAGCGGCGCGAACGCCGGCCCGGCCAAGCGAAACGACCACTCGCGGTAGTCTTCCAGCGCCCACAGGCAGGTGAGGAAGCCGGCCGGCCCAATCCATACCTCACCCGCGTCGCTCACTACGACCAGCTCATCGCCGAGCCACGGGATGTCGCCGTAGCGAGCGCGCGCTTCGGGACCGGTGCACGGCACGAAGCGCAGCGGCACGTAGCTCGCCTGGTGCTGCATCCAGCCCACACAGCGGCGGCACAGCGCGCACCCCGGATCGAACAGCACGTCCAGCGCGCGTGGGTAGCGAGGGCGCGCGAGCCTTTCGTCCACGCGCGCCTGTACGTCTTCTAGCCAAAGAGCGGTGTCCATGGCTTCCTCAAACCGTTTGCGGAGCGTGGTGGAGCTGCGGCTTCACGGGCGGCGGCGCGAGCCGCAGTTGGCCGCGGCGACGCATGCGGTGGAACAAGTACAAGTTGCCGAAGTGGATCACACCAAGGGAGATGAGCAGCGCGCCCAACTTCGCGGCGAGCGTCTCCAAGGCCTGCACTGGCGTGAGCGAGGCCTCGCCCGCCTTGAGCGTCACGAACGCGTAGCCGAGGTTGAGTAAGTAGAAGCCCACGACGAGCAAGCGATTCACGGCCGGCGCCATGCGGGGATTCTCGAGGAATACGTCTTCGAGGAACACCTCGCCGCTCTTGGCGAGCGTGCGGGCGAGCCAGATGGTGAGCCCTACGCTGGTGCCGGCGTAAGCCAGGTAAACGGTGACTAGGTTTTGGGCGGTGGAATCGGCATTCATGATTTCGGTCGAAGCTCCTTTCCAGAGCCCCTACCGAAACGCGCGCCGGCGGTTGCGCGCCGGCGCGCAGTAA